>JAYVRC010000218.1:0-8563 GCA_043776615.1 Sphingobacteriia bacterium | reverse complement strand
GTGTTTTAGAACAAGATGCAACCAAAGCCTGGTATAGCTTGGATGAAAATATTTATCATTATGATGATAACAAGAGAGTGGAAATGGTTGCCTTACCTGCAATTGATTACCAAATAACCACTCTTATTGATTTTAATAGCCCAGTTTTAGGAACGCAACATGCTGGTTTAAAAACCATTAAAGAATTTAAAACAGAAATAGCACCCTGTCGTACTTTTTGTTTTTTACACGAGCTTGAAGCTTTACTTGATAATGATTTAATAAAAGGTGGTGATATTAATAATGCAATTGTTGTTGTTGACAAAGCAGTTACCGATGCTGAAATGCACCGATTAGCAAAAGTGTTTAAAAGAGATAAAATTGAAGTAAAAAGTGAGGGCTATTTGAATAATCTTGAACTTCGTTTTCCAAATGAACCTGCCCGTCATAAATTATTAGATGTGGTTGGAGATCTTGCGTTGATTGGCTACCCTATTAAAGCAAGGATTATTGCAAACAGACCGGGACATAGTTCAAACGTTGAGTTTGCAAAAAAAATAAAACAATACATCAAGAAAAATAAACATGTAAAAGATGTTCCTGTTTACGATCCAACAATGCCTGCAGTTTATACTTTAGAGAAAATAGAAAAAACTTTACCGCATAGACATCCTTTTTTATTGGTTGATAAAATAATAGAGCTAACAGATACTTATATTGTTGGTATAAAAAATGTTACTTACAACGAATGGTTTTTCCCTGGCCACTTTCCCGGAAATCCAGTAATGCCAGGTGTTTTACAAATTGAAGCTTTGGCTCAAACTGGTGGAATACTTTGCATCAATTCTATGCCAGAAGGTAAATATGATACCTATTTTTTAAAAATTGATAATTGCAAATTTAAACAAATGGTTCGCCCCGGCGATACTATGTTGTTAAAAATGGAATTAAAAGGACCAATTAGAAGAGGTATTTGTGAAATGAGGGGTACTGTTTATGTTGGTGGAAAAGTAGCTACTGAAGGTGATCTTGTAGCTCAAGTAGTTAAGCGACCTTAAAGCCAATTATATTTATTATTTGAACAACAATTTATGACACATCCATATACATACATCGATCCAAATGCAAGAATAGCTCCCAATGTTAAGATCGATCCATTTACAGTAATTCATGGCGACGTTCAAATTGGAGATGGAACTTGGATAGGCAGTAATGTTACTATAATGGATGGTACAAGAATTGGGAAAAATTGCAGGGTTTTCCCTGGAGCTGTATTAGGTGCAATTCCCCAAGATTTAAAATTTAGTGGAGAAAAATCTACAGTTGAAATTGGTGACAATACTACTATCCGTGAATTTGTTACAATTAATAGAGGTACAGAAGATAGAGGTAAAACTACTATTGGAAATAATTGTTTGATTATGGCTTATAGCCATATAGCACACGATTGTATTGTTGGAAATAATTGTATTTTAAGTAATAGTGTTCAAGTAGCTGGACATGTAACTATTGGTGATTGGACCATCATTGGCGGTGTTAGTGCGGTACACCAATTTGTAAATATTGGTCAACATACATTTATTGCAGGAGGAAGTTTAGTCAGTAAAGATGTACCTCCATACATCAAAGCTGTTCGAAATCCTTTGAGCTATGGAGGCGTAAATAGTGTTGGATTAAAAAGAAGAGGATTTCCTTTAGAGCAAATTAACCATATACTTGATGTTTATAGAACAATCTACAACAAAGGGTTTAACACAACTCAAGCATTAGAATATATTGAAGAAGAACTGCAAGCAACAGATGAGCGCGATGAAATTGTAACCTTTATTCGCGAAAGTGGAAGAGGTATCATTAAGCGTTTTACAAAGGGCGCAAGTGATGACGAATAATCTAACTATTACAATTAGTAGTGCGGGTAAAAGATTTAACCGAGAATGGATTTTTAGAAATCTTAACCAACAATTTTTATCTGGAAATTCATATGGCATTATAGGGTTTAATGGAAGCGGGAAGAGTACGTTGCTGCAGTGTATTGCAGGAAGTATGATGCTTAACGAGGGAACTATTAGTTACTATAATAATGACTCCAATTCAACAATAGAAAACGAAAATATTTTTAAAGCAATCTCTATTTGCACACCTTATCTGGAAATGGTGGAGGAGATGACAAGCATTGAATTTTTACAATTTCACCAACAATTTAAGCAATTAATCAGTAATATTTCAACTCAAGAAATAATCAATATCATTGGCTTAGAGAAAGCTAGCAATAAACAAATACGTCATTTTAGTAGCGGAATGAAACAACGTTTAAAATTGGCGCAAGCAATTTTTTCGGACGCTCCTATTTTGTTATTAGACGAGCCCTGTACTAACCTTGACAAAGATGGATATCGATTGTATCATCAATTAATTAATGATTATTGTAATAATAAATTAGTAATTATTTGTAGTAATGAAGAAGCCGAAATTGAATTTTGTTCAGAACGATTGAATATTGTAGACTTCAAATAAAAGTCTAATCGCGTTTTAACAGATCCTTAGTAAACATTGGAACGGCATTTGGTTATAGTAGAGCAATCAAATGAATTTACAATATGCAACCATTTATTAATGGCATACAAACTGTTTTGTACAAAAAATTAAATATCAACCCAAAGCTGATTAATTCAAAAACAGATTTCAAAAAAGACATGGAGTTAACAGATTGGGAAATAACTTATTTATTCAATTCGATTGAACAAAATTTTGAAATAGTTATTTCAGAAAAGGATGCTATAAAAATAAAAAATGTTCAGCATCTAGTGAATCTATTAAAAAAATCATCTAAATAAAATTACCGTCTACTAGCAATCAGTAAATTCAAATCGGTATATTTTAAATCAAATTTTTGGCTAATATAAAAATCTGTAAGTGATCCTTTAAAAAGATAAACTCCTTCTCGTACATTGAATTTATGCCAGATCATTTCATCTAAACCTCCTGCATCACTTACATCTAACAACAATGGCATAAGCACATTGCTAATAGCCTGACTAGCAGTTCTTGCAAATCCACTAGGAATGTTTGGAACGCAATAATGTATTACATCGTGCTTTAAAAATGTTGGCTCTTTATAATTGGTTAATTCACTTGTTTCAAAACAGCCGCCTCTATCAATAGAAACATCAATAATTATACTGCCAGGCCTCATTGCTGCTACCATCTCCTCAGTTACAACAACTGGAGCTCTACCCGATTCATTGCTTAATGCACCTACGGCAACTTCACAAGTTTTTAATTGCTTCGATAAAATTTTTGGCTCAAGCACACTCGTCCATACTCGCTGACCTAAATTATTTTGCAATTGTTTTAAACGAGAAACATTGTTATCAAACACTTTAACCGATGCTCCCAATGCCAGTGCATTTCTAGTTGCAAATTCACCCACTATACCCGCTCCAATAATAACTACTTTGGTTGGTGGTATTCCGCTAATTCCTCCTAATAATACTCCTTTACCATCATTAAAACTACTTAAGTACTGACCAGCAATTAGCATTACAGCACTACCAGCAATTTCACTCATGCTTCTTACTATCGGATATGTTCCACTATCATCTTTGAAATTTTCGAAACTTAGCGCAGTAATTCTTTTCTCGATCATTTTTTCGATGTACTCTTTTTTAAGTGCCGATAAATGAATGGGAGAAATGATGGTTTGATTTAATTGAAGCAAGGGCATATCTTCCTGAACAGGAGGTGCGCTCTTTACTAAAATTGGACATTTATGCACTTCTGTTCTGTCATATACAATGCTTGCTCCTGCTTCTGCATAATCTTTGTCTTTAAAATGGCTTCCCTCACCAGCTTTGTGCTCAACAGTTACATGATTGCCATTAGCTACCAAAACACCTACTGCATCAGGAGTTAGTGCAATTCTATTCTCTTGAAATGCAATTTCTTTAGGTATACCTATATCTAATTTAGCACCAGGCGTTTTGATGTCTAACACTTCTGAGAGTGTTTCATACAAAAGAGAAGGGCTTATGCTTGGTTTAGTAGTTGCCATTGTAGGAGATATGAATTATGAGATATGAATTAAGAGTTAAGAGTTATGAGTTATGAATTAAAGTTAACTACTAAATGGGAGAGTTTAAAGTTCTAGCTCATTGTTGTTCATAACATAGATACGGCGTGTAGATTCATTTAATATTTCAATTTTAATATGAAATGTATTTTCTGGCAATAAGCCAATTGCATTTTCTGGCCATTCCACAAAGCAGGTAATGCCACTTAATAAATGTTCTTCTACACCAGCATTTATAGCATCTTGCTCATCTTTTAGTCTATACCAATCCATATGATAAATAACAGATTGATCGTTTGTTTGGTACTCATTTATTATTGCATAGGTTGGGCTGCTTACATTAGAATTAACACCTAATAATTCGCATAATGCATGAATAAAAGTGGTTTTACCAGAGCCCATAGGTGCATAAAAAGCCCAAACAGGATGTTTCTTCCCCTCTTTTAAAATAGCTGCCGCTACCGAATTAATCTGATCTAAACCGAAAATTGCATCCATGAGGCAAAGATAAATGTATGGGGGCGAATAACTTACCTTTTAAACAATCCTCTCCATTGGTATAATAAACGATCTGATAATGTTACATTGGCAGTAATTATTTCGGCAGTTCCTGTGAGGTTGTTACTAAACAATATTTGCTTTTGGTAATTAGTGAGTAAGCCATTGGGTAATTGTACCCGAATTAAAAATGCTGTGTCTCTATAGGGTACTGCTGGAATGTTTTCGATTAAGCCTTTTAAAATGCCAAACTCATTTCGCTGATAACTATTTAAGGCAATATTTACTTGCTGCCCTTTTTTAAGTTTACCAAAATTCTGCTGCGAAGCAATAATCTCTGCAAAATAATCGGGTTGGTTGGGTATGATTGTAAACAGTTCTTGCCCTGCTTTAATCCAACTATTGGTTTGAAAATAACTGGTGAACTGTAATTTACCATTCTCTGTTGCAATAATCATATACCTATTCTTCCACTCTGTTATGGTACTTTTTGCATTGAGTAAAGTAGTAACAAAATTTTGCTTGATGTCACTACCCAACTTATTTAATTCGATTATTTCTTTTTCTTTGGATAATTCATTTGCTTGCTGATTAATATTGCCAGCATCTACTTGTATCAGTTGTTGCTTTTTAGCAATTACTGCGCTTTTGTCCTTATTTAAATCTAGTGGTGCAATTACTTTTTCTTTTACCATTCCTTCATTAATGCTCAGCAAGTTCTGTTGCATCGTTAATTCTTGCTGTATCAGTTTTTTCTGCTCATTGGCATTTTGGGTAAGTTCAATTATAAGTTGAATGTCTTTTTTAATAGATTGTTGTTTTACACCTAAATAACCACTTGGCATAGACCAACTTAATTGATACAGTTGCTGCTGCAATTCTTGGTAATTTTTTTGCCAATCGCCTAAATTATTTAAGAGGGGTAAATTCTTAATGGCACTCCATTGCTGTTTATTTAATAAAGCTTCCGTTTGTGCAATCCATTTTTCAAATTCCAATATTTGTTTATAGTCTGCATTGCTCTGTAATATGGCAAGAGCTTCTCCTTCTAGTACATTACTATTGTCTTTAGCCAACAACTGCACAATTCTTCCTTCTACTTTACTTATCATTTGCTTGGGTAGATTCTTGCCTACAATACGAACCGGTGCTTTTACCAAATCGGGATACTCAATAAAATAAGTAAGTGAGAATAACAGGGCTATAATGATAAAAAACAGCATAATGCCATTGCGAACAATCCATGCTGGCCTACTGCTAATGATTTCTCTTACCTCGTTGCTATAAATGCGTTCTTCATTATCCAACCGATTAACTTTAGCTGCTTCCAGCATAGTTTCTAAACTATATGATTCACTTTGATTGGGCATAGCAACTAATTAATCTCCGAGTTCTAATTGATTTTTTACCAATGAAAAATATTCGCCCTTTAATACAGTCAATTCAGCATGTGTTCCTTGCTCTATAATAACTCCATTGTGCAATACCACTATCTGATCTGCATGCTTTACAGTACTTAACCGATGTGCCACCACTACCACTGTTTTATTGTTGAAAAAGGTATTTAAGTTCTTGAGGATAGTACTTTCATTATTGGCATCTAAGGAATTGGTAGCTTCATCTAACAATATCATATCAGGGTTTTTATACACTGCCCTTGCTATTAATATTCTTTGCCGTTGCCCAGCACTTACCCCTGTTCCTTCAGCACCAATTTTTGTATTATACCCTAATGGCAAACTTTCAATAAAACTGGTAATATTGGCAATTTTAGCTGCATACCTTAAGCGTTCTTTATCGGGATAGTCTTCACCTACAGCAATATTTTTGGCAATACTATCCGAAAAAATAAAACTATCTTGCATTACAACACCGCATTGTTTGCGCCAAGCACGGTGACTGATATTCGATAAGTTTAATCCCGAACTCTCCACTGCATCACCAATATAAATCTCCCCTTTTTGTGGATCGTAGAACTTTAGCAACAACTTTAATAAAGTGGTTTTACCACTACCGCTAGTACCAACAATAGCAGTTACTTTACCATCAGGAATATGTAAGTTGATATTTTTTAATACTGCTTCGTTACCTGCACCTGGATATGTAAAGCTGATATTCTGTAAATGTATTGATCTGTTTTGAGGAAGTTCAGTTACTAGTTGTGGGGTTGTATTATCATTTAACACAACAGGCTCTTCATCCGTTAATTGTTGAATTTCGTTTAACCGCTCTAAACTAATTTTAGCCAATTGCCAGTTTTGCACAAAACCAATCATTTGTTCTATAGGTGAATTAAGTTGCCCAATAATATATTGTATGGCTAACATACCCCCAAGGGTAAGTTGCCCCTGAATTACTGAAGTTGCAGCAATAAATGTGATGATAATATTTTTACCTTCATTAATAAAAAAAGCACCTGCTTGTTGCCATTGGTTTAATAATAAACCTTTCATACCTAAGCGGAATAATTTGGCTTGTAAGTGTTCCCATTGCCAGCGTTGTTGTTTTTCGCTGCCATGCAATTTTATTTCTTGCATGCCTTGCACCAACTGTATGGTTCTGCTCTGTTCCGCAGCCGCAATATCAAATTGTTGGTAATCGAGTTGTTTACGCTTTTTTAGAAATAATATAATCCATCCAATGTATAGAACACTGGCTGCGCTAAATACTCCAAAAATGAATGTGTTATAATTGAGTAGTACAATAGAAAATATAAGCAGGTTAAATAAAGAAAAAAAAGTACTGAGGGAAGTGCCCGTTAAAAAGTTTTGAATGCGTTTATGGTCATTCATTCTTTGCAGAATATCACCTGTTTTTTTACTATCAAAATAAGCTAAAGGTAATTTAAACAGCTTAATTAAAAAACCAGTTAAAATACTAATATTAATACGTGTGCTAATATGGTACAAAATCCAGCTACGAATAAACTCTACGCTTAATCTGCCAGCAAACAAAGCCAATTGAGCAAATAGTACAATATATACAAACTGAATATTTTGTGTGTTAATACCAACATCTACCACACTCTGTGTTAAAAACGGAAATACCAATTGCAATAAACTACCTAATACAACGCCCAAGAACAACTGAGCAACTAGTTTTTTGTGTGGGCGGATATACCCAAGTAATTGATTGGTATGATTGGTGGATATTTCTTTAAAATCATTGCCGTACACAGCTTTGTAAAAGTCTTGCCCAGACTCTAATAGCAAGGCAATACCCGTTTGTTCGCCTTCTTCATTTTTATCGCTAATCCATTTTTGTAGGAACAATTGTTTATCAATAGTAATAATACCTTTAGCAGGGTCAGCAATGGTAATTTTCTTAAATTTATTAGTAGTAAGAAATTTTCTTTTTTGTGGAAGTAAAATAACAAAATGATTTTGCCCCCAATGGAGTATGGCGGGCTTAGGAGCTTCCTCCATTAATTTGGTAAAACATAATTGTACACCTGTTGTTTGAAAGCCAATTTTTTCTGCTGCATCACTAATGCCGAGTAAGTTTACCCCTTCTTTGCCAATCTCAGTTAACTCCCTCAATTTTTCCAACGAAAATACTCTGCCATAATACCTACCAATCATATATAGGCAAGTAGGGCCGCAATCCATTTGGTTTTGTTGGGCTTGGAAGCTGAGGCGCATAATGGTTTATAAATGAATCAAAAAATCGATATTAGAGTGTTTACATTCTTTTATGAATATTTTGACTTCTTTCTTTATTTCAATATTAAAATAAGTGATAATAAAATTAATCATAGCCAACTTTTACTTATTACTATTAATTAATTGTTTAAGTAGCATTTCGATTTTTTGCATATCACCTTTTCCAATACCATGAAATAGAATGTTACCATTTGGACTAATCAAATACATATTTGGTATATTATACACTTTATATAAATCAAAAATGCCAAATGTGTCATTTATTTGAGGCCAATTCATTTGTAGAGAAGCTATTTTTTCTTTAAGCTTAACTATATCGATATCGTTACTAATACTCAAGATTTCAAGCTTATCT
>JAYVRC010000217.1:0-2222 GCA_043776615.1 Sphingobacteriia bacterium | reverse complement strand
TATTTATGGAAACCGTTGCCCGATGCCTTAATGATGACGGATTATTTTTATTGCATTCTGTTTGCCATCCTTATACAACAACTTCTATTGATCCTTTTACCAACACGTATATCTTTCCCAATTGTGTACTCCCTTCTCTTAAACAATTAGGAGAAGCATCAGAGCATCTTTTTAAAATTGAAGACCTGCATAATTTCGGAACATACTACGATCCTACTCTTGTTGCATGGTTCGAAAATTTTGACAGGCATTGGGATGAACTTAAAGAAGAATATGGCGAAAGATTTTATCGCATGTGGAAGTATTACCTGCTCTCCAATGCGGGTTCATTTCGTGCAAGGCATAACCATTTGTGGCAACTTGTGTTTTCTAAAAATGGAGTATTGGGAGGCTATGAAGCCGTGAGATAAAATTATTTTCCTTGAGCATTGATTATTGAATGTTGAATGTTGAATGTTGAAAAAATTAAATTAAATAAACACTCAATAATCAATAATCAATATTCAACACTCAACGCTCAATTTTCAAGTATAAAATTCTTAACTTAAGATATTATCATGATCCCGATCGCAACAGATCTCGAAATATCCATCAATAATTATTTACCGCAGTTAGATTCTTTTTCTGAAGAAGAATATTCTTTAAAGCCGTCACCAACAAAATGGAGCAAGAAGGAATTGATTGGCCATTTGATAGATTCTGGGCAAAGTAATCTTCGCCGTTTCATTGTTGCACAGTATGAAGATACTCCTACAATAAATTACAACCAGGATAAATGGGTAGCCATTAATAATTACCAGGCGTGTGATGTAAAAGATCTTATCCAACTATGGTATTTTTTAAACAGGCAAATAGTTTTTGTTTTAAAAAATATTTCTGAAGAAATGAGCCAACGAATTTGCATAACAAGTGCATCTTACACTATTGAATGGCTGGCACAGGATTATTTAAAACATCCTAAACATCACCTACACCAGGTATTGAATTTAGAACTATTTGCTTATCCGTAGAATTGATGATAATTTTGAAGACTGCCTAAAACAGAAATATAGCTTCACTTTTACTCCTATTATTTTTTCATCTTCCAAATAACTCTATATGAAAATAGTTATCTTTTTCTTCATTACCTTATTGGGGCTTTATGCCTGTAAGACGTCGGTAAAAAGTGAAGAAGCACCTAAAGTTTCTGATGCAAAAATGTTATATGAGAAAAACCTTGCATCTTTAAAAAAAGGTATTACTGCTTTTGAAAATAAAAAATTAGATGACTGGGCTGCAACTATAGCAGATACTACAATATGGAACTCTGCAGCATATGGTTCTTCACCTAGAGGAAAAGAAGATTGGAGAAAAATGTTAACCTCCTCGATCGCCGACTGGGATAGTATTAAATTAAACTATCCTGATTTTTTACCGGGTATTGATTCTGCAACACATGAATTTGACGGCAGTGTAAGATATTATGGTATATGGAATGGCGTTTATAAATCAGGTGTACATACATCAGTAAATTTTTATGCCACCTACGATTTTAATAAAGATGGTAAAATAATTAATGCAAGTGAATTTTTTGATGTTGGCGGTCTTATGAATGCTATAAAAGCAAAAGCAAAATAATTCGCAACTAAACCATTTTCTTAGGAGGCAATGCAAAAGCAATTGCTTCATGTTCAAAATGTCCTTTGTGAGAAGCATCGCAGAAAGGTTTGTTTTGAGAAAGTCCGCAGCGGCAAATTGAAACTACATCTCTTCCCCCAAGATCATATACGTTTCCGTCGATATCTACAATTTCAAAATCTCCTTCTATCCTTAAAGAGCCATTGCTTTTAACTATAATTTTTGTTGCTGCCATATTATTTAATTAGCGGGCAAAAGTAGTAAATCACAAATGGATAATACTAAAACTAATTTTTAAGAATGAAGAAAGAAGTAAAATGACACACTACATAAAAAAAAATTATCCCTTTATGAGAAGAGATTGAATACCCTCTCTGGGTAAGTGTTCTATAGGATAAAAAAATTTGTAAAAAATAAACTACAAAAAGCTTGCATAATCCGAAGTCGCATGGTAATTTTACGGTCTCTAACAATAAGTACTCTTACCCTAATAAGAGAAATTTTTACCACGTTTTCTCCTTACTACAATTGAAGTTTTACTTTTTTGGACCATCGATTTATATACAAATTCTAATTTAAACCCTCAAAACTCAAAAAAAATGAAA
>JAYVRC010000216.1:0-8588 GCA_043776615.1 Sphingobacteriia bacterium | reverse complement strand
GCACTCTTTATAAATTGTTCTTTCCACCAACCCAATTTCTCACCTTTCCACGGAGCAATAGCACCTTCATAAACAGATAAACTTCTATTAGGAATTACCAAGTCAGTATCAATGCCTAAAACTTGACCAAACCCTTCACAAACAGCACATGCACCATAAGGATTATTAAATGAAAATAAATTGGGAGATGGTTCTTCAAAAACAATTCCATCCGCTTCAAACTTATTACTAAAGTGATGCATTTTAACTCCATCCTCTTCTAAAAATATATCGCCTTCGCCCTCATAAAAAGCAGTACTAATTGAATCACTTAATCGATGGAGGTCATCTTCCTCAAAGGATTTTACTACTATTCGATCAATAAGCGTATAAACTGGTGGGTTAGATTTTACTATCTTAAATAATTTATCTATCTCTTTAACCGTAAGTTCTAAAAGCGTTTCAATTCTTTCTACCCTAGCTTCAGCTTCTTTTATGTACATTCTCGAAAAGCCTTTCTGCATTAATATTCCCAATTCTTCTTTAATGGCTCTTTTAGCATGCTGCTTAAACGGTACAATAATGACTACTTTTATACCTGGCTTTAATTGTTGAATTGCTTGCATCACATCAGCTACATCATCTTTCCTTACTAGCTTTCCGCTTACAGGAGAAATAGTTTTACCAATTCTTGCAAACATTAATCGCAGGTAATCATACATCTCGGTCATGCTTCCAACAGTGCTCCTTGGAGTACGAGTAATTACTTTTTGTTCAATTGCAATAGCCGGACAAAGTCCTTTTATATAGTCAACATCAGGTTTTACCATGCGAGCCATAAACTGTCTGGCATAAGAACTTAAGCTTTCGGCATATCTACGTTGACCTTCAGCAAATAAGGTATCAATTGTTAAAGATGACTTACCGCTCCCAGAAACACCAGTTACTACAATTAGCTTATTTCTGGGGAAACTTACAGATACATTTTTTAAGTTATGGGTACGGGCGCCTGTAACTATGATATCTCCATTGGAGGTATTGCTATTTTCTATTAGTTCAGGTACTTTTTTTACTGCCATCGAGTAACAAATGTAACAGTTTATTGCAGCTTTGGTTGAGTATACCATCAATAACTATCAAAAAATCAACACTTTAGAATGTGCATAACCTCAATCCCACAAAACATGATTTCCACAAATCATTTATGAATACAAAAGAATTCTAATTTGTTCTTGATTTAAGAAACTATATCCAATATCCTGAATTTTTAGCATCCTTACTCAAAAACCTAAACTATGAGAACATTAGACCATGTGTCTGATACAGAATTGATAAGGGCCTTTCAAGATGGTGATACAGATGCCTTCGAAACCCTTATTTACCGATACAAAGACAAGATATTTTCGTCAATTCTTTTTTTTGTTAAGGATACCTATTTGGCAGAAGACCTCTTTCAGGATGTTTTTATTAAAATCATTGATACCCTAAAAAATAAACGATACACCGATGAAGGTAAGTTCTTGCCTTGGGCTTTGCGAATTGCCCACAATCTTTGTGTTGATTATTTTAGAAAAGTGAAACGTACTCCTGCCATTAAAACCAGCGATAATATTGACATTTTTGATGTGTTGCAGATTGTTGAAGATGGACCAGACGGAAAAATAATGCAAAGTCAAAGTCACGATAGAGTTCGTAAAATGTTAGACCTACTTCCAGAAGAACAACGAGAAATTATTGTACTTCGCCATTATGCAAATATGAGTTTTAAAGAAATTGCAGAAATAACCAATTGCAGCATTAATACAGCTTTGGGGCGAATGCGCTACGGACTTATTAATCTTCGAAAGATGATGATTGAAAAACAAATTGCACTTTAACAAAGAACCCCTGTAAGCAACGGAGGTTCTTTATTTTAGCGTCTTAATATCTTCAATTAATTGCTGCATTTCTAATACCAATGTGCCGTTATAAATTCCACGAATTCTTTTTGTTTGATCTACCAGTATAAAATGTTCTGTGTGTAAAAACTGACTACTATCTTTTGTAAAGCCAATATCTTCTTCAGCAAAATAAGATTTACGCGCCAAATTATAAATAATAGTTTTTGATCCAGTTAAAAAATGCCAGTTTGGGTTGTCGATATTATTACGCTGTTTGTATTTTTTTAATACATAAGGCTGATCAATCCAGGGCGTAACAGAATAAGAAAGAATTACAAGATTTTTATTCTCTTTAAATTCATCACTAATCATTTTCATATTATTCGTCATGTTAGGACAAATGCTTCCACATGATGTAAAAATGAAATTAGCCACATGAATTTTTCCTTCAATAACCTGCTGCGTAATTATACTGCTATCTTGATTTAAAAAAGAAAAATTGGTAATTGTATGGGTAATTTTTTGCGAAACCTCAGCCTCAGTTTTAAGAAATTGGGGAGTAAAATCTGGAGTATTATAGTAGGGCAATTCTATAGAATCAGCTTTATCGCTAGAGCAACAAACAAAACAAACACTACTTAATATTAAAAATACTATCCGATACATTTTTACAATTTTTAGTCCCCAATAAACCATATCGTTTTCCTTTGATAATAAAATAATTCGATTTTATTTTTCCGTTGCTGTACCAAGATTGCTGAGTGCCGTCTTCCTGCCCGTTTACATAATTTGCTAAGTGAACTAATAAACCATCTTGCGCCCATTCTTTCATCTCACCCTCATAAGCATCATCTTTGGCTATAAATTCGAATCTTTTAATTCCGTTTTCCCAATAAGATTGTTGTAGTCCATTTTTTTTACCTGCAACGTACCATCGTTTTTCCCAAAGTTGTTTATTAGGAAACCATTTTTTAAATTCTCCTTCCAATAATCCTTTTTTATATCCGGCAAAGAAAAGGGTATCGATTGTATTGGGCACAAGCTCAAATACATATCCGTTATACGGTTCATTATTAAGCCATAGAGTGTCTTGATGAAATAAGAACCCTTCAGTTGTATTCGACTTATAAATGGGAGTAACAATAGTACTTTTTATTACCGTTCCCTTATTTTCAGAACAAGAAACCAAAAAGTACAGTAATAAAATAAATACATCAATATGTTTATTGCGATACAGTACCTGCAGTTCCATAAAATCCATTTCCATTTAAGTAAGGAGATTCTGTAGTAAAATGATAATGATAAATTCCACTTGGATATTCAATCGTAGCATGTGTATGTCCATGATAAACATCCAGCATTGAATTTGTTACTGCTGCACCATTCTCAACGGGACCATAAACCGGAAAACCGTCTAATAAAAAGCCAATTAAGGAAGATGGTGTAACTTTTACAGTTGTTAAATATTTAGGTTCCACGTGATAGTGATATTGACCAGATTGCTGAGGATGCCCCCACCATTGATCAAACCCATTAATTTCATTGGTTAATGCAGCATTCATAGCAGCATATTGATTAAAAAGTGCAACTCCATTAATTGCAACCCCAATTGGACCACCAGGAGTTGCTGCATGTGTTGAAGCAACAGCAGGGTTCAAAGGAATTTTAAAAGTAAGATTTTGAGTAGCTATTGAATTGGGATTCTTACTAAAAGTTCCACCTCCGAAAGTTGTTCCACTAAAATTTTCATACAACGCATTGGTAGTTGCATAATAAGCACTCTTATGATCTGGCGTACCTGCAGACTTTATTGTAATAAAAGTTCCATCCGAAGTAACACTACTTGCACCATATACTTTTTTATATACATCAGGTACATTTGTCGAAATAGTAGTTGTGGTACTAGTGGTTGATGCTGTGTCTGCTGATTTCTTACATGAAAAGCAACAAATAGCGATTACTGAAAGAAATAGATAATTTTTCATACTCAAAGTCTTTAAAGGTTATTCAATTTTTTGTAATAAGTTCTTACACTACAATAGTTTAGACGCACAAATCAACAAATACACTCGCTACTATTTAACTAATTTTCTGGAGGAGGAGGACGTTCCCCTTTTCTAGAACTATCACCAAGTCTATGGGGTGGTCTGCCTCTTCTATCAAGAGGACCATTGGGTCTTTGTGGTGGTGGACCAAATTCGCCTCCATCAGGAGGGCCAAATTCCCTGCGTTCAGATGGACCAAATTCTCTATTTTGATGAAGCGGTCGCTTGTTTCTTTCTTGCTGGTTACCATCTTTACTAAACTGATCGGGAGATGGTTGCCCTTTTGGCTTAGGGCGCAACTGAATGATGGCTTTTTGAATTATAGAATCAAACTTCATCTTTTGTACAGAATCACAAATTTTTCTTACTAGTCGAAAATGATTCATAGTATTTACTTCAATTTCTTTTTCTACTAAGGCAACTTTATCCCAAGCTTCGTTGATCATTTCATTTGTAACAGTATCTTTTTTAACTAACCCAAAAAAATCAAATTTAGTTTTCTCAATTTTACGCCTAATAGGCTCTTGTAATTTTCGGTGTTCAGTTTTTAATTGTTCAAATTGATTTCTTTGTGCATCCGTAAAATTCAATTCATAAGAAAGAAAATCTATAGCTCCTTTATTATTTACTTCTCTTGGAAATTCTCTTCGCTCCTCATTCTTTGTTTGCGTTTGACGAGACCAGAAAATACCGAATGTTGTTAAATTTGCAATAAGCAAAATGATGATGATGATATTGAGAAATCGATTTTTATTAAGCTGATCCATACAATTTAATTTAATAATTGGTGGTAGTATTTAATTGATAATCTTCAGAAAAATCATAAGATGAATTTTCTGAAACCATTTTACTGGTAATAGTTCTATGGGAATAATTTGTTTGTTTAACAAGCATAAAAGCATTTATAAAAACCAATAATGATAAAGAAGTAATAACCAACAAAGGTTTAAACTGAAAAATAAAAGAAGGCTGCTTTTGCATTTCTTTTTGCTGCATTTTATGCATTAAATTATTATAAAAAAATGGGGAAGGTGTGGCTTTTTCAATCCCATCAAAACTTTGAATAATTTGATCAATTTCTTCAGTGTATAATTTTTTCATTTTTACCTAAATTTATTAATTGTTAATTATTTTTTGTAAATTTATTTTAGCTCTATGCATTAATGCTTCAATTGCTTTTAAAGATGTATTCATTACTTCACTTGTTTCTTGATAATTTAATCCTTCCATTTTAATTAGTATAAAAGCGATTCGTTGGTTTTCGGGAAGCTTTTTCAAAGCTTTAAATAATGCGTTAGCTTGTTCTTTTTTTTCTAATTGAATACCGGGATGGTTAAATTCTACAGCTTCGTGAATCAGCTCATTATCATTGCTAAAAAAACTCAGTAATTTTCCAAATCGTTTTTTAGTTTTTTTCTTCCTTTCCCAATCCAATGCCTTTGTTGTTGCAATTCGGTAAATCCAAGTAGATAATTTTGCATCCTGCCTAAAACCATCAATATTCATATAAACCTGAATAAACACTTCCTGGGCTATATCTTCTGCTTCCTGTTCTTGCTGAACTATTCCTAAAACAGTATTGTAAACCATTTTCTGAAATGAGTCTACAAGCTCCTTAAAAGCTAATTCACTTTTTTGCTTTAAAGCTATTATCAGTTTGGTTTCGCTTAAAATCAACTGTTTGTTGTGGGATAAGACGTGAAAAGGAAAATTAACCTTCACATTATTTTAAAAATTTATTGAAAATTAATTCAAAAAAAACTTTAACTATAAGTTAAGGGGTTTTGGCATTCTCGAATCCTTTATCAAATGCAGCTTTTGCGTTGTCTAAATGAGCAATAAACTTGGCTATATCTGGATCATAGCCATACTTAATAGCACTCAGTGGTTTTCCGTTTAAATCGAGAAACATATACAAAGGCTGTGCATTAAATCCAAATTGGGTAATTTCATAATCTAAGTTGCGATCTCCCTCTGTAACAACTCTATCGCCATCTTTTTTAGTGTATTGTTCTTTGATCGGCAAATCAGTAGATTCATCCACATATAAACTAACTAATACAAAATTATCGCGCATTCTTTTCAACACTTCTGGGTCTTTCCAAACTTCCTTCTCCATCTTTCTACAATTGGCACAACTGTGCCCAGTAAAATCGAGCATTACAGGTTTATTTAAAGCCCTTGCTGCAGCCATACCTTCCTCTAAGGTAAAATAAGCAGTAAGTTTATAAGGAACTTCTAACTTATCTACCAATCGGCTCGGAGGTTGCGCCAATGAAATAGTTTTACTTGCAACTTTATCATTAGACTGATATTTTAATAAGTCTAAATTAAAATCTTGTGTTCCATCAGGTGGAATAAATCCACTTAAATGTCTTAATGGAGCACCCCATAATCCTGGAATTAAATAAACTACAAATGAAAATGTTGTAATTGCAAAAAACAAACGAGGCACACTTAAATAAGGCAAGTCACTATCGTGTGAAAATTTTATTTTACCTAAAAGGTAAACTCCCATTAGTCCAAATATTACAATCCATAAAACAAGAAATACATCTCTATCCAATAACCTCCAGTGATAAATTAAATCTACGTTCGATAAAAATTTTAATGCTAATGCCAACTCTATAAAACCGAAACATACTTTTACTGAGTTAAGCCAACCTCCACTCTTTGGCAAGGATTGAAGCATAGTTGGAAAAAAAGCGAATAAAGAAAAAGGAAGCGCTAATCCTGCGCCAAAACCCAACATTCCTATTACTGGTGCTGCAGAAACTCCACCCGAACTAGCTTGACCTAATAGAGTGCCAACAATTGGACCAGTGCATGAGAAGGAAACAATTACTAAAGTAAGCGCCATAAAGAAAATACCAGTCAATCCACCTTTACCCGCTTGTTGATCGGCTTTATTGGCCCAGCTATTAGGTAATTGAATTTCGAAAACACCGAAAAAAGAAATTGCAAATATTAAGAAAATAGCAAAAAATATGATATTGGATATTGCACTTGTAGAAATCTGGTACAATACATCATCTCCAAAAATGAGCACCAAAATAAAAGTAGGAATAGTATAAATTAATATGATGGATAATGAATACCACAAAGAATTACGCAAACCTTCTGACCTTGTTTTACCTCTCTTTAAAAAGAAACTAACAGTAACAGGAATTAAAGGAAAAACACAAGGAGTAATAACTGCAATTAAACCGGTAATAAAACAAAGTAGAAAAATTTGCCAAATACTCTTGCCTTCAACTCCACCTGCTTCATTTTCAGTTTTACCTTCTGTAGTTTTTATCTCAATAGGAAGCACAAATCTAGCTTCACCACTAGGAAATTGATCTCCTGATTTACCCAACCAATTAAAAGTGCCTTTTATAATTGCGCTATCATTTATATTTATATGTAATGTAAATATAAATGATACACTGTCTGCAAATAATCGATATGTAGAAGTGGAGTTAGTAGTTTCAGGAACCAATAACAGATTTCCTTTTTCCGTTGAAGTATCTGTTAATTGTTGAAAACGAATAGCGTTACTGTCTAAAAATAAAGATGAAACAAATGAATCATCGTCACTTCTTTTTTTAACTGAAAATAGTTGTGTTCCTTTTTCAATATTTGCTTTGACCGATAGATGAACAATAGAATCGTTTATTCTAACAGTACTGAATAAAAACTGGACAGACTTTTTTTCTTGTGCAACAAGTGTTGATAACGTAAATAAAAAGTTAGCAAAAAAAAGTATAAATTTTTTCATAATTAACTATTGCAACTTAATATCAAAAGATTTTTTAGTTGGAGGTAAACATTGAGTATCATCACAAACCATATAATTAATTGTGCCTGTAATATTAGTACTTACTAATCCTTTTACTTTTACAACTTGTGCATATACTACTTTACCTGAATAATAAAAAACTTGAACGCCGAACACCTTGTCGTTTATTTTCTCCAGCTTACCTTTTTCAGAAAGCTTACCTTCTTTTAAAATTAACGGATTTTTATTAAAAATAATTTTGGTAGGAATAGGCCCCCCTGCAGGTGTGTTTTGTGAATACATATGCCAAGGCTTTGCAACATCTGCTGTAATTACTATTTCGTAAATGCCAGGGGCGCGCTTATTGGCTTTAAATTGAAAACTAACAGGATCTTTAACCTGACTATTTACAATTGAAAAAGAAAGGAGTGCTGTTAAAGCAATTAGAATTTTTTTCATGGTCTTTAATTAATTGATTCCTAATAATTCAAATACTTTTCTACCATCGATATTATTCAACGCAATAGAAGTGGCTCTTTCGGGGTGTGGCATCATACCAAAAACATTATTTGTATGATTACGTATTCCAGCAATACTCCTTACAGCACCATTAGGATTGGAGCTTTCAAGAATACTTCCCGATTGGTTACTGTATTTAAAAATAATTTGGTTGTGCTTTTCTAAATGATCTAATGTAGCTTCATCAGCATGATAACGACCCTCTCCATGAGCAATAGGTATCTTAAGCGCTACTTCCTTATCATTTTTAATAAATACATTTTTGCATATAAATTGCTGGTTTGCATTTTGTAATAAAACCCCAGGTAGCAACCCACTTTCGCATAATATCTGAAAGCCATTGCATACACCTAAAACTTTTCCACCCTTATTGGCAAAGTCGATAACAGATTGCATCATTGGACT
>JAYVRC010000215.1:0-2230 GCA_043776615.1 Sphingobacteriia bacterium | reverse complement strand
CAAATTCTGATATTCCAATTTTTTTAACTATTATGGGAATTAATAATAACTGAATGAGTGCATTGGAAATTTGTATAACTCCAAGATTGGCAAAATTGGCAGATAACTGTTTAAATAATAATCTATCTGGAATTAATTTTTTATTACGCAGCATGCTAAAGTTAACATTTAGTATTCCCACTTAATATTTTCTTTGATAATTCTTGTTGGATTCCCACCAAACAAGTTATTATCACCAAACAATTGGCTAGTAATTATACTAGAAGCTGCTATAACGGCTCCATTAGGAATTTGGGCTCCTTTTAAAATTAAACATCTGCAACCAACCCATACATGGTCTCCAAAGGTTATCTCTTTTGATGGATTTGTTACAATGCCCTTACTATTTTTTATGTTATGTAAATCAGTGTCCATGATTAATACTTCCCATGATACCAGGCAATTATTTCCAAAAGTGATGTTAGATCTAGAAAGTAAAGTACTTTCTGCTGTCATCATAAATTCTTTTCCAAGAACCAGTTTTCCAGTACGCTCTATAATTATTTTTGAACCATGTCCAAGCTCAGCTTGGCCATGGAAAACGATAGTCCCTAGAATTTTTAATATCGTTCTGGATTTTTCTTTATCAAAAATTCCAATATCCCCATATCCAATTCTAATCATCCCCGTTCTCACCCCCCCTTCAATGATAACAGTCCCTTTTAATTTACTTAACACTGTTTTACCGGAAACGAAAAATGGAAATTTTATTGCCTTGCTAAAAGGTAAATAAGTAAAATTAAACCTAATGGTTTTATAGTTTAAGCGCCAGATAATTTTTAATAATTCATACAAAGTAGTCATACTATAATAAGCTGGTTCTATACATGGTTTCTAATAACCCTTTTTGTAGTCAATGGCCGTTACTACTATATTATCAATTGACCAACTTTTATTGCATATCGAAAATTGCGCTTGTATGGCATCAGTAAACCCATAATAGGCAGAGTTAATAGTATGAGCATATACCATATCGATTTTATACTTACTAGTTCCGGGAGAATTAACAAGGTTACTACATCTAGCCGGCAAGTTGGATTCATATGCATTTCCTTTAGCAGGGTAAGGGTTAAGTGAGTCTACATAATTATCAGGAAAGGAATGATAATATCCATTTACGTTAGAAAAACTTGTGTTCATTAAGGTAGAATTATCTAAAGCCAAAGTCCATAGATCTGGACTTGTTCTACCCGGTTCTTTAAAATTCCCTTTCCAATTATCGTGAATGTATAAATCAAATTCCACCCTTAATGCATTGTGAAAGGGTAGATTCGTGATATGGAGTTGAACATAATTAGTATTAAACGGACCATAAACGGTTGTTCCATTAAAAACGAAAGTTGGATTTATCGCAACTACCCCATTTGGATTCGAAATTTCAAATTCATCAAATTTGTTATTTTCAAAATTCGTATTAAAAACTTCTGTTTTTGTTGGAAGGTTTTTGGTACAACCCATTACTAATATATATGGGAGAAATAAATAAATAGTAGGTTTCATAGGTTTGAAAACATGGTTAAACTAAGTATGGTTACGCAAAAGTACTAAAATGGAACGCTATGTTATTATGAAATGTTTCAAAGAAAATAGGTAATAAAAGACGTATTAAAACCCATAAGTATTTTGCTAAAAACAGAAGATTTGTACGAATCTGAATGCATTTTCACTTTTTAACCTTAAAAAATTCTGTAATTTGACAATCAGTTTGATTCTTATTTAAAATTAAGTTAATATGTCTTAATGGATAATGTTGTGTTAACTATCCTTTTAATCCGGTTGTAAGATATTGATAAAAAGGGAAAACAAATTAGGTTCAATGGGAAACTTTAATTGGGGGTTTGTGTGAAGTATTTTTTTCCAATCGTTACTACTTAGGCAGTCATTTTACATTAGTTTTCCGAGATAAATAAAAGTTCAATAAGGCAATTTGAAAATTAACATTAATAGATTGGTCTTCAAACGGTGATAGTATTTAGCAAAGCCTTGTATAGAATTTAAGCCATCCTATATAAGTTATAGGTTTAGGTTAAATAAAATAATTTTAATGAAATCGCTTTACAATTCAAAGATCTTCACAAGTCAATGGGAACCCTCATATAAAAAAATACGAAAAGGTCTTTGAATACTGATAACGAGTTTTAAATAATTCAAAACGCGTATACCTAATTTCATAGAAAAATGACATTTTTCG
>JAYVRC010000214.1:0-2230 GCA_043776615.1 Sphingobacteriia bacterium | reverse complement strand
CTGCCCTAAATTTTTTACTAAACTCATAAGCAATTACAGTAGCCAATTTATTGCGAGCAATTAATGGCAGGTTGGTATTTGTAGGATCGTATTTGCGTTTTGCATTGGTATATACATACCCGAAATACAACTCTAATTCGTCTTTAGTTAATTGTATATAGGTTTCAAAACCCGCAGTTGTTAATGGTTGCGTTTGGTTTTCGTACATATAAACTGGAGTGAATAAAACAGTTGGAATTGCTTGTAATAAAAGAGGCTTAGTAATTTGGTTATAAAAAAATGTCTGATTAAAAGTAAAATTCCAACCATTAATATGTGTTTTATAATTCACATCAAAATTTGCTCCATACGACTTTTCTGCTGTTGTGTTTGATTTATACCCTGCTATATAACGGTACTGGCGTTCATCTATTTCTGAGTTAAACAAAGTGGGTGTTTTATACCCTAGTCCTCCCCCCAAACGCATGGTCACATGTTGATTGGCTTTGTACATAATTGAAATCCTTGGCAAGAAAAAACTTCCATAGTTATTGTGTACATCTACCCTTAAGCCTCCTTGCACGGTTAGTTTGTTGGTTAGCTTCCAATCGTCTTGCGCAAAAAAGCCTACCGTATTGTTTTTTTCGTTGGGTAGTAAACTGCTATCTGGTAATTTTTTATTGAATTGATCTCCATTAAAATTTACGCCTATTACATAATTATGGTGATCGGTTTTATTTGAATAGGCTACTTCACTATACCAAATTAGTTGGTGACCTTTCATTCCAAACGTATTGGTAATAACATCTCTATCAAAAATGCTCGTACTAAACTTAGTGGTAAGTTGTGCATTGCCTCTTAATTTCTTTTCCCAAACAATATCAGCTGTATTGCGCAAACTTTTATTCTGAATAAAAAATTGATTGGTTGGAGTGGCAGTTTTGTTCAACACGCGCATATCACCTCCATTGCGGTCTTCATAGTTTAACGTATAGCCTATTATTACAGTAGAAGTTTCTGATCCATACAAAAATAAACGAGGATGTATAAAAACACTTTTTACAGAAGGCACATCAGAAAAGCCATCGTTATTTACATCAACAGGGTTTTGCAAAGTTCCTCCAGCAAATAAAGTATAGCCAGTTTTTTTATTTCGCCCTGAAAAAAATAAATTCACATTATTTTCTAGTAAGGTAGATCTGTTTAGCGTAATGCTTGCTTCTGGTTTATCGAGTTTGGGTTTTTTAGAAATTAAGTTAAGCATACCCGCAATAGCTCCTCCGCCATATAAAGTAGATGCTGCCCCTTTTACTAACTCAATTTGTTGTAAATCTAATGGTGGTATTTGAAGTATTCCAAAACTACCTGAGTAACCACCAAACAGTGGCATTCCATCTCTTAAAATTTGTGTGTACTTACCTTGCAATCCCTGAATACGCATATCTGCGTTACCTGTTGCAGCATTGGTTTGCTGTATTTGAATACCTGCAATATCTCCTAATAAACTAGCAATATTACCTGGCTTAATGCCATTTTCTTCATGAACTTCTTCTGCTCCAAGCACTTCTACTTTTGTTGGCAAGTCTTCTATTCGTGAGTTGGTTCTTGATGAGGAAACAATTACTACTTCTCCCAAATTTGTTTCTGATTCAGATAGAGAAAAAACCAGCGTGGTATTTTTATCTATGGTTAATGTAGTGTCGCGTTCTTCGTAACCGGTAGCTGAAACTTCTATCGTAATTTTTCCGCTTGCAGTAATTATAAAATTACCGAGGGAATCTGTCTGCATTCCTTTTTTGGTTTTCTTTATTACAATTGATGCACCACTAATTCCTTTTTTGGTTGTTGCATCTTTTATTGTTCCAGTTATAGTTTGTGCGGATAACTGTAAAGTAGGAAACAAAAAAATAAATATATATATATACTTCATTGAGTGATTTTATATAACTATAGATAATACAATTGCATGCACAAATAAATGCACTTACAATGTATTACCTATAGTTTGTTATAATGATTACATGATTTTACCTAAAGGATTAATCTTGGCTTCTTTGGTTTTACCTTTTAAAGTATATTCGATTTCAAAATAGTTTTTGGCATCTTTTGTCTCGATTTTATATACTTCTTTAATTGTAGCTCCAGCAAAGGCTTTTGCAAATGCATCTGTAACTGCTTTAGGTGCATCAGTTGAAGGAATAGCCATTTCAGTTTCTAGCCATTCGCCTGTTCCAGAAAAATTAGCAGATCC
>JAYVRC010000213.1:0-2231 GCA_043776615.1 Sphingobacteriia bacterium | reverse complement strand
ATTACCTTCTTTAGTAATTAAAATATCATCTTCTATTCTTACTCCAATACTCCACCATTTTTTATCGCAAGGACTGCCAGAAGGAATATAAATACCTGGCTCAACAGTAATATAAACTCCTGCTTCTAAAGTTCTTGGTCCCATATCATGTACATCCAATCCTAAATGATGTGATGTGCCATGCGGAAAATATTTTCTTCCTTCAGCATCGCTTGTAATAATACCTAATTTTTTTAATCCTCTATTAACCACACTTCTTGCTGCTGCATCAACACCTCCCATTGGCATACCTGGTTTTGCAGCTGCTATTCCCGAATCTTGGGCTTCTAAAACCAATTCATAAATAATTTTTTGAGCTTCAGTAAATTTACCATTTACGGGAATTGTTCTTGTAACGTCGGCACTGTATCCATGGTATTCTGCTGCACAATCACTCAATAAAACATCACCAGTGTTCATTTTTCTTAAATTAGTTGAATAGTGCAATATGCATGAATTGTCGGCAGATCCATTAATACTAAAATATCCTGGATACTCCGATCCGTTTTTCTTAAAATGATATTCCATAATTGCCTGAGCTTGGTACTCTTCCATTCTGGGTTTAATAGACCTCATTACATCATTGTGCCCTTCACAACTTATGGCAGCAGATTTTACTAACAATGCAATTTCTTCAGGCTGTTTAATACCTCTAAGAGAACTCATAATGATTCTAGTTCTAACAGTTGCAATTGGAATTTTATTGGCATAAATCATACTATCAGTTATCATAGCCATTCTTGATAATTGATCGGGCTTGGCATAACTCATTAAAACATCTTCTGTTCTAAACATCGTAAGAACTGAATCATATTTTTTCAAATCAATAATATTGGCATTGAATTGATTATTGGTAAATACATTGTTGATCGCGTATTTTGTTTTTACACCTTCTGCACCCAAAATTTTTCCTGTCCATTGCTCTCTTAATGGATCTCTATTTTGCACAAAAATAAATTCAGTACCTGTTTTGTCTAAAATAGTTACAGGCTCTTTAAATAATAGCAACAATGCATTTGGCTCTTCTAATCCTGTTAAATAGTATAAGTTTTTGCTTTGCGCATATTGGTAATCTATATCGTTGTTTCTTACCCTAACCTGACTACCAAAGAAAAAAGCAACTGAATTTGTCGGCATTTTTTCTTTAAAAGCTGCCCTTCTACCCGCATGAAAAGCTGGAGATAAATAGTCTGTAGGGTATTCAGTTGTTTGCTGCGCAAAAACAAAACTTGGAATGATGGCTATTGCAAAAAGCAGTTTTTTTATCATGGCTTTGGGTATAAGTGAAGTTTTAAAGCTAAATTTTTTATTTCAATTACTCGTTTTTATTGGATAAAATATTAAAAACCTATTTTTGCGCCTCTATGAGTAGTGTAACAGATAATAATTTTCAGTCGATTATTTCCCATGCCAAAGAATATGGCTTTGTATTTCCTAGTAGTGAAATCTATGATGGATTAAGTGCTGTTTATGATTATGGCCCAAATGGTAGCGAATTAAAAAAGAATATTCGCGATTATTGGTGGAAAAGCATGACTCAAATGCACGATAATATTGTTGGCATTGATGCGGCAATTTTTATGCATCCAACTACATGGAAAGCGAGTGGCCACGTTGACAATTTCAGCGACCCAATGATTGATAATAAAGACAGTCAGAAAAGATATAGGGTTGATCATTTAATTGAAGCCAAAGCCGATCAATTAAAAGAAAAAGGAGAGGAAGCTGCATCTATTGCTTTAATTGATTTAATGGAACAGTTATTGGCGAAAGAAGACTTTTTGGGATTGAAGCAGTTATTAACTGATCAAAAAATAGTTTGCACTGTTAGTGGTACTGCTAATTGGACAGATATTCGCCAATTTAATTTAATGTTCTCAACACAATTGGGTTCAGTTGCAGAAGAGTCTGATACCATTTATTTACGCCCCGAAACTGCTCAAGGTATTTTTGTGAATTTCTTAAATGTACAGAAGACTGCACGCATGAAAATTCCATTCGGAATTGCTCAAACAGGTAAAGCATTTAGGAATGAAATTGTAGCAAGGCAATTTATTTTTCGAATGCGCGAATTTGAGCAAATGGAAATGCAGTTCTTTGTCCGTCCGGGCACACAAATGCAATGGTTTAATTTTTGGAAGGAAGAAAGAATGAATTGGCATTTGAGTTTGGGTTTACCTGCCGATAAATAC
>JAYVRC010000212.1:0-2235 GCA_043776615.1 Sphingobacteriia bacterium | reverse complement strand
AATGATGCGCTACAATATGGGCAAAGCCTCTTTTGTGTTAAACTGCGAAAACCTATTTGATTATAGGCAGAATAAAACGGCGCAAGTTGTATTTTCTCCATATACCAATCCAAGCTTCCCCGAAATTTGGGCTCCATTAGATGGGAGGGTGGTTAACCTTTCTTTGTTTTTAAAGTTGAGGTAAAAAGATAGCATTTAAAATTTTAGTTAAGCAACCTTTCTCAAGTAGATGGGTTGCTTTTTTTGTGCCGTTAAAAGAGGTAAAAAAAAGGTATAACTACTCTTTTATAAAATGATTATCTAAGCTAATATTATTTTTGAAAAAAGAGAATAAGTTGACTGATGTACACAGAAAACTCGTTTTCTTTTAATGGATAGCTACCCAGTAAAATGTGTTGATAGATGTGTATTATACATACACATTTTGCAGCAATAGCAAATAAAAAAACCGCCGAACATCCGCACCAGAGCGATAGACAGGTGAGGGTAGTTTATAATTATTATTTTATGAAACAGTTACTATATATTCTATTGTCTATAGTGTTACTATCCAGTTGCAAAAAAACAGAGCAAATAGATATACCAATTAGTAAAGAGGTCACAATGGCAAATGATCCTGATTTTATTGATTTAATGGATGCCATTAATCGATTCGATCCACTTTATGTTGATATTGTATTTAGAAAAAAATCAGGAAATCAAACAAGCTACACAAAAGAAGTATCACATAAGCTTAGTGAAGTAATAAGCGAAGAAGCATACATAAATAATTTAATTAGCCAGTATTATTTTAAAAATCAAGAGGATCTCTTATATTATTCAAAGATCGTTCAGGATGGTCTTACAAAATTGTTTAGTACTTATTTAGCTGGTTTAACAACCAAGGGTCAAGCTAAACTGTATTTTAAAGCGAGAAAATTGTATGCAAAAAATAAATTGAATAAAAATCTAGTTATAGGTAAGCAGAATGTCATTAGTTCCATGTCCTTTGATATGCCTATTGTAGAGGATGACTTTTATAGTGTGATTTCGGAGGAACAAGAAGTAGATGATTTTGCAGGTAATAACCATTCGAATGAGTGCACAGATATATGCTGTATAAATAAAAAAATATGTGTTAATGATGCCTATATCAAATTCATGGAAAGTCTTAAATATATTCCCGCTGCTGGTGTTGCTAGTGGTGGGGTTGGTTTTAAAGTAGGTAGTTTTTTTGGTGGCCCGCAAGGAGGAATTGTTGGCGCAATTTTTGGAGGCATATTTGGCACAGCAGCTTCAACTATCACTATTCTCTCTACTTATAATGCAGAAAAAAATAATTGTGATTTAAGGTACAATGCTTGTTTGCTTAATAAATAATTAAATACAAAAGCTATGACTATTTCAACATTTTTAGACAAAATCGGAAGAAAAATCAATTACCCTTTGCTAATTGTATGTATAATATTTAATCTTATATTCTATCAATTGTTTTCATTAGAACAAAAAGAATATTTGTGGTTGAATAATGTGAGAGTAATAATACATTCTTTGGTATTACTAAATGTTGAACTTTTTTTAACTACAAGGATATTTATTCCTATGCCTAGTCTTGTTTCGAAAAAATGGGTGATATTGGGTAGAATAGCTGTAATCATCTTGATGCATTTTGTACTTTTTTTATACATCTTTTGTTCAATATTGGATTAATTATTTAATGCAGGTGAGTTTTATAACTTTCCTGCATTTATTATTTTAGCAACCCCTCCACCACTCTTGCAAAATGTGCATGCTCTAATAAATGAACTTTGTTGGCTAATATTTCAGCAGTATCGCCAGCTTCAATATTGCAAGTTGCCTGAAAAATAATTGCCCCTTCATCATACTGCTCATTTACATAATGAATGGTTATACCACTCTCTTTATCACATGCAGCGATTACTGCTTCATGCACTTTACTGCCATACATTCCCTTGCCCCCATATTTGGGTAAAAGCGCCGGATGAATATTAATAATAGCTTTTGGGTAAGCATTAATTATGGTTGCTGGCATCTTCCATAAAAAACCTGCTAAAACAATAAAATCAATTTCAAAAGCGGCTAATTCTTGTAAGTAGGAGGTAGAATTATCAAAATGCACTTTTTCGATTAAAAGAGTTGGAATTTGATTTTTTTCTGCAATGGTAAGAACTCCAGCTCCTGATTTATTGCAAACAATTAATGCAACGTTTGCCAAATTACTTCCTCTAAAATGTT
>JAYVRC010000211.1:0-8637 GCA_043776615.1 Sphingobacteriia bacterium | reverse complement strand
TCATATTTTATAAATATTTTAGACTCATAACTCCAAATTAAATGTCAACATTTCTTCATCATTTTGGAACTTACTTATTGATGTTAAAAGGCATGTTTACCAAGCCTGAAAACTGGCGTATGTATTGGAAGGAGTTTATGCATCAATGTGTTGAAATTGGTTTTGGAGCATTTCCAATAGTAGTTATTATTTCGCTTTTTTTAGGTGCAGTAACTACAGTTCAAACTGCCTATCAGTTAGTGAGTCCTTTAGTACCTCAAACCACTATTGCTCAAATCGTAAGAGATAGTATGATTTTAGAATTATCTCCAACTGTATTAAGTATTGTATTGGCAGGTGTAATCGGCAGTAAAATTGCTAGTGAGTTAGGTAATATGAGAATTAGTGAGCAAATTGATGCATTGGAAATTATGGGCATTAATACTAAAAGCTATTTGGTTTTGCCTAAAATTATTGCATCACTGGTTGTAATTCCTTGTTTAATAGTTATCTCAGCCGTTTTAGGTATTTGGGGAGGAAGAACTGCAGGTAATTTAGCAGGTATTTTAGCAACCGATATTTTTGATATTGGACTCAGACAAAACCTTAATTTTTACAATATTAATTTTGCAATGTACAAGGCTTATACTTTTGCATTTATCATAAGTAGTATTTCTGCCTATTTTGGCTACAATGTAAAAGGTGGTGCGCTAGAAATTGGTCGAGCTAGTACAAGTTCTGTAGTTGTGAGTTGTATTTTAATACTTGTAGCAGATTATTTACTTGCGGCCTTATTATTATAAGTTAATTGATTGATTATGAATCCTGAATTTGGTCGTTTTCAGCAACTTATTACGAATCCCTTCAAGTTCGCTTTATTTAAAATTATAAAGTTGCCTGCAGCATTTGTTGCAGGACTAAGAGTTGGTAAATTTACTTTTGACGAATCTATTATTTTGGTTAGGCATAGTTGGTTAAATCAAAACCCATTTCAATCAATGTATTTTGCTGTTCAATCAATGGCTGCAGAAATGAGCACCGGATTATTTGCTGTTGCACAAACCTATAAAAGAAACCCTACAGTAAGTATGTTGGTTATAAATGTGGAAGGGAAATTTTATAAAAAAGCAACTGGGTTAATTGCATTTACTTGTAAAGATGGTGCAAAAGTTGAAGCTATAATTGAGGAATGCATTTCAACGGGTGAGGGTAGAACCTTGGTTTGTTCTTCATTTGGCACAAATGAACAGGGTGAAGTAGTATCAGAATTTTTTATTACCTGGAGTTTTAAATCAAAGAAATCATGAGAATTACATTTCACGGCGCTGCCAGAACAGTTACAGGATCAAAGCATTTGATTACGTTAAACAACGGAAAAAATATTTTATTAGATTGTGGAATGTTTCAAGGAATGGGAAGAGACACCATCGCATTAAATGAAACATTTGGATTTGATGCAAGTACAATTGATTATTTAGTTTTGTCTCATGCACACATAGACCATTCTGGTTTAATTCCAAAATTGTATAAGGATGGATTTAGAGGAATGATTTTTGCAACACCTGCAACAAAAGAGTTAGGAGCAATACTATTAGAAGACTCAGCCGAAATTCAACGTGATGATACCAAGTATATTAATAAAAAAAGAGCTAAACAAGGACTTCCTCCATTTGAATCTTTATATGATTTGGAAGATGCCAAAGAAGTATTGAATTTATTTAATAATGTAGATTATAATATTTGGACAAATATTGAAAATGATATCGAATTAAAATTTACAGATGCAGGACATATAATTGGAAGTGCTGCAGTACATTTAAGAATAAATGAAAACGGAAAAACAACAAGAATTACATTTAGTGGTGATGTTGGAAGATACAATGATGCTATCTTAAGATCACCCGCAGAATTTGATCAAGCAGATTATATTATTTTAGAAAGTACTTACGGGAATAGATTGCATGATGATATTCATGGAAATGTAGACGAACTAGAGCATTGGATTAAGCATACTTGTATAGATAAGAAAGGGAAATTAATTATTCCAGCCTTTAGTGTTGGTAGAACTCAGGAACTACTATATGCTTTGAACCAGTTAGAACTTGAAAACAGATTGCCAGCTGTGCCAATATATGTAGATAGTCCCTTAAGTAGAGAAGCTACTGCAGTATTGAAAAAATTTCCCAACTATTTTAATAAAAAAATTCAAAAAATAATGGAGCAGGATAATGACCCATTTGATTTTAAAGGGTTAAATTTTGTTAAAACAGCAGATGATAGCAAACTTTTAAATGAAACTGATCAACCTTGTGTAATAATATCAGCAAGCGGTATGGCTGATGCTGGACGTGTGAAACATCATATAAAAAACAATATTGGCGATAATAAAAATACTATACTAATGGTGGGTTATTGCGAACCTCGTTCATTAGGTGGAAGGTTAATGCGTGGTGATAAAGAAGTAAAAATATACAGTGAATTATTTGAAGTTGTTGCCGAAATAGGTAAGATGCTCAATATGAGTGCTCATGGAGATTATGATGATCTTTGTCAGTTTTTAGCTTGTCAAAATCCTGCACAAGTTAAAACACTTTTCTTAGTACATGGTGAGTATGAAGTGCAACAAGATTTTGCCAAAAAATTACAGAAAAAAGGTTATGATAGTATAGATATACCGGAAATACACCAAATGTTCAAACTTGAATGATAAAAATATCGTAACTTATACGATAGTCTTTTATATATGCTACATCAGTCAACCTTACGCCTACTTCGGTTTCCTTTTTCTTTTTTTCTGATGCCTGTATTTTGGTTTTCATTGAGTATACAACAGGATATAGATATTGCAAAGGCGATATTGCTTTTTATCATTCTTCATATATTGGTATATCCTTCTAGTAATGGGTATAATAGCTATATGGATCGGGATACAGGAAGTATAGGAGGAATTGAAAACCCTCCAGCGCCATTAAAAGAGCTATTTGTTGTTTCTATTGTAATGGACATATCTGCAATTCTATTGTCATTTTTAATATCACCTATAACAGTTTTGTTACTTTCTGTTTATATTATTTTTTCAAGGCTTTACAGTTATAGAGGAGTTAGATTAAAACAATACCCTATTAGCGGATATTTAACTGTTATTTTAAATCAGGGTTCTTTGGTTTTTGCAATGATTTATTTAGGTGTTGGCGATGGCGGTTCAATTTTACCTAATTACCCTTTAATTGCTGCTGCTTTTTTAATTGGGGGTTTTTATCCAATCACTCAAATTTATCAGCACAATCAGGATAAAGAAGATGGTGTAATTTCAATTTCATTAATGCTAGGTAAAAGAGGGACTTTTATATTTTGTGCAATTATTTATGCCTTTGCTTTTACGCTTCTGTTTGCTTATTTTAAACAAATAGGTCAAATTAATTTATTTTATATTTTGCAAGTTTTTTTTATTCCAGTTGTGGTTTACTTTTTTATATGGGCAATTAAAGTTTGGAAAGATGAGACTATGGCTGATTTTAAACATACGATGCGAATGAATTGGATAGCTTCTATTGGCTCAAACGCTGGATTTATCTCATTACTAATTTTACAACAACGTGGCTGATATAATTTCTATAGCAACTTCATCTCCAACTTATAAGCACTTGCAATCGGATATTCTTTCATTTATGCAAGAGAATTATATGCTTGATGTTGGTGGAAAAAGGAAGCTTAAATTCTTATATGATCACAGCGGCATCAATACCAGGCATTCTGTAATTCCAGATTATAATACTGCATTGGAAAAAAAAGGATTTATTCCAACCAATCCATCAGACCCTTTCCCTAGTTTAGAAAAAAGGATGCAGATTTTTGAAACAGAAGCATTAACATTATCTGTTGATGCTATCAATAAATGCATTGATGGGTTTATAGATACAAAATTGGTTACTCATTTAATTACAATTAGCTGTACAGGAATGAGTGCACCTGGCTTAGATCTCCAGTTAATGCAAGCGCTTTCATTGCCTAATAGCATTTTTAGGACTTCCATTAATTTTATGGGTTGTTATGCTGCAATTCATGGATTAAAATTGGCTAAAATGATTTGTGATAGTACCCCTAATTCAAATGTAATAGTTGTTGCAACAGAATTATGCACTTTACACTTTCAAAAAGAATTTACTGAAGATAATGCAGCCAGTAGTTTGCTTTTTGCAGATGGCTCTGCTGCTATTTTAATAAGTAATTGTTTAAACGATTATCCAAGACTTACCATTAAAAATTTTTATGCTGAAGTAGTAGAAAAAGGGAAAGCAGATATGGCTTGGAACATAAGTAGTAAAGGGTTTTTAATGACATTGAGTAGTTATATTCCGCAGTTAATTGAGGCTGATATCGAAGACTTAATTCTGAAAGCTTTACAAGTTAATCAACTGGATATTAGTGATGTAACACATTGGTGTATTCATCCGGGTGGCAAGCGTATTCTCGATTTAGTGCAACGGAAAATGAAGCTTACAGATGTTGATCTGCAATATGCACGAAAAACACTTTTTAATTACGGTAACATGTCTTCTCCAACAGTTTTGTATGTATTAAAAGAGATCATGGATAATCTTAATGAACAACCTGCAACTATTGTAGGAATGGCATTCGGTCCTGGACTAACTATGGAAACATTTACAGCAGTTAAAAATTAATGCCTTTAAAGCGATCATATCAACAAGAATTGTTAGATCAAGCTGAAATTCCTTTTGAGGATATCTTGCTAAATATGCAAGAACTCAATACAATTAACACATTGCTTGGCGGTCATGCAATTACTATAGAAGGTTTTAAACAATTATTAGGCAACAAGAAAAAAATTTCAGTTTGTGAAATTGGATGTGGAGGAGGTGATAATTTATTGGCAATTTTGAAATACTGTAAAATGCATAATGTAGATGTTAAACTAATTGGAGTTGATTTAAAGCAAGAATGTGTGGATGTTGCAATAAATAATCCTTTGCTTAATTTAAATACTTCTTTCATCAGTAGCGATTATAAATTGGTTCAGTTTCAGGAAAAACCAGATATTATCTTTTCTAGTTTATTTTGCCACCATTTTGATGAAGATCAATTAATTACTCAATTGCAATGGATGCAGCATAATGCTTTACTTGGTTTTTTTATTAATGATTTGCAAAGGCATTGGCTTGCTCATATTTCAATTAAAATATTGACCCAAGTTTTTTCAAAATCCTATTTAGTAAAAAATGATGCTCCGTTAAGTGTACTTCGAGGTTTAATAAAAAAAGAGTGGAGAGAGATATTTAAAAAAGCGTTGATCAATCAATTTGACATTCATTGGAAATGGGCTTTTCGATATTTAATTATCTATAAACATGCTTAATTCGATGAATGAGTTGTACGATATTGGAGTTATAGGAGGCGGTTTAGGGGGATTAACATTGGCCATCCAAGCAGCACAGCAGGGCTTTTCTGTTGTGTTATTCGAAAAAGAACAATATCCATTTCATAAGGTTTGCGGCGAATATATTAGCAACGAAAGTTGGCGTTTTTTAGAACGATGTGGCGTTCCTTTGAGTGAATGGAACTTACCTCAGATTAGTAAGTTATGTATTTCTGATAATATTGGTGAGCAGTACAATTTTAAATTGCCTCTAGGTGGCTTTGGAATTAGCAGGTATAAGTTAGACAATTCATTGTATGAAATTGCAGTAAAACTTGGGGTGAAAGTGTTCATCCAAACGAAAGTGAATGATGTTTATTTAAGCAATAATCAGTTCGTTATTATTACCGATTGTTTTACTAGTTATGCAAAAACTGTAGTTGGTTCTTTTGGTAAAAGAACGAATCTAGATGTAAAATTGAAAAGAAAATTTATACAACAGAAACCAAGCAAAATCAGTAACTATATAGGTGTTAAGTATCACCTTAAATATCCTCAACCTATTGATACTATTTCTCTTCATAATTTCAGCAATGGTTATTGTGGTATTTCTGCAATCGAAGATGGACAATATTGTTGCTGTTATCTTACAACTGCTAATAATTTATCAAATGCCGGTAATTCGATTGAGCAAATGGAAAAAGAAATACTTTCTGCTAACAAACAACTAGCTCATATTTTCTCAACTGCTGAAATTTTATATAAACAGCCCCTTACTATTTCTCAGATTAGTTTTGAAAAAAAAGAGCAGGTACTTAGCCATATACTTTTTGTTGGAGATGCTGCTGGATTAATTACACCACTTTGTGGAAATGGTATGAGTATGGCAATGCATGCTGCTCAATTGGCACTGATTCAAATAAAACGGTTTTTAAACAATGAAATTAGTCGCACAGAAATGGAAAAAGCATATACTAAAAGTTGGCAGAAGCATTTTGCTTTTAGAACAGCAACGGGTAGGGTAGTACAACTACTTTTTGGTGGTGCAAGTACTGGGTTGTTTTTGAAACTGATGAATAAATTCTCGTTTATTGCTACCAAGTTAATTCAACAAACACACGGCAAGCCTTTTTAATTGAATTTTAAATTCCACAATGATTACAATACCTACTAGCTTTTCGAATAATAATTTTTTACTAGGTGTACACACCGGGAAATGTTCGATTTATTGAAGGGAATGGGCTAACGACAAATAACAATACCATTATTGGTACTCCATTGTATGATGCTGGTTTAGATATAGATGAACAAATTACAATGGTTAATGGAATTATTGTAAAAAAACAATCACAGATTGATAGTATTTTAACTGCAAATACAATTGGCAAAAATTTACAAGTGAATTATTTGCATAGAGGCGAGAAGAGATCTACAACTGTTATGTTGAGCGATAACCCTTCTTTTTCAGTTGTTTATTTTGAGAAAGAAGGATTAGCGGTTACTGCTGGAATGCTTGCTTTTAGAAAAAAATGGGTTGGGTCTGCATTAGCTCAATAAAAAATAGAGTTATCTAGTAATCCAATTAAATTCATATTCCAAAGGCGATTTGATAGTGCTTCGTTCAGCTACTCTTCTAAATCTTTCAGGCAACGCCATTAAATAGTCTCTAGCTTTTTCTGCTGTTCCGTTTAGTCCTGTAATGTTACTAATATTCCATTCTTTTATTAGGCTATCAAGAATATCGGTATAGTCCATTGTAGTGTATACTCCAAGGCGTTGAGCTGCATCACTAAAATGTGTAAATGTGGTACTGATTTTTTCTCCTTGCTGACGAAGAAAGTGAGCAGGCATTACAATTTTCTTTCTCATCATGTCTTCAAAAGCCAACATCATTTCACTTGCATCAATTTCAAATATTTTGGAGATAAAACTTTTGTAAGCTTTAGCGTGTCTGGCTTCATCAGCAGCTATTAATCCACATATTTTCGACAATTGATTATTACCATGTTGTTTGGCCAATGTAGCTGTTCTTCTATGAGAAATATTGGTTGCCATTTCTTGAAACGATGTGTAAACAAAGTTTCTGTATGGGTCTCTTGCACAACCTATTTCCATTCCATCGGCTATTAAATGTTGTGTACTAATTTCCATCTGACGCATATTAACTCTACCAGACAGATAAACATATTTATTTAGTAAATCCCCATGTCGGTTTTCTTCAGCTGTCCACATACGAATCCATTTACTCCAACCTTCTCTATTGGATTTACCAATACCTTCAATATCCATTAACCAAGTTTCATAAGTAGGCAGCGCTTCTTCAGTAATAATATCACCTACAAGCACTGCTAAGTAGTCGTAGGGTAGTTCTTTGCATTCTAATTGCAATTCCTTTACTTCAGCTATAAAATTTTCGCTACTACTATCTGGTAATAAATCTGAGGGTTGCCAATTTAAATCAATTTTCTTTAAAAAAGTATCGACTATTTCATCCATCTTTTGCTCTAAAAACTGCATTACTTCAATACGCGTTTGATTCAAATTCATTCTCTAGGTATATTTTTATTAATTAGGGTGCAAAATTACGATAAACAGAAGGGAATATTATATAATTATTAAAATACGATAATTTAACATTTTTAGTTCTTAACAATTATTTGCCTCAATGGGTTCGTCTTGATTCACCCAAACCCTTTGCATCGGCCTCACCGTTGAAGGCGTTTAACTTTATAGAAAAGTCATTTGAAGCAAATATAGCTTTGTTCTAGTGAAATATTTGATTATATTAATTAATAATATTATACCTAAAATTATTGAAAATCAAATATTTGCGTAAATAAAATCATATATGCTATTATTAGTTTATAGGAAAAATGAACCGCAATGTGTAACATTAAATTTACTGTATTCAATACCGATTGTGGTTTTACTAACAAGGGCGGCATTGGTGAAAAAATGCACCTATAATCAAAAATTGGCTTAAGATTAAGTCATTAGTAATAATTACTAAATCGTATGCATCAATTTAAAATTTTAGTGCTTTATGCAAAAAAAAAAGGTAAAGTAATTATTTATCAATTTGAAATGCTGAGTAACTGCATTTAGGTTTGTTGCTTGATTATTTTAAAAACAAATTGCATAAAAAAGAGAATTGTATCAACTATTATATTTTTAGGTTCACTGTTTTTATCTGCCAATTCTCAGATTACTCATAATAATAAAAATAATACAAGTCCTAAGATAATTATTAAAGCAACTTAAACACTTTATTGGTATGAATTCAC
>JAYVRC010000210.1:0-2241 GCA_043776615.1 Sphingobacteriia bacterium | reverse complement strand
TGATGGATTATGTGTGCAGACTGGCAAACCTGCAGGTTTAGACTGTCCTGGATATGTCCTCAGTGACGGAGAATCCATCACAATTCCTGGCTGGGCTCTGAACGGTAATCAAACAGCAGCTGAATTTTATTTTTCTAAGAAGACTGATTCCTACGCAAGTAGAATTGGCGAGACAACAGACAATACTGGCGTAATTGGGGTAATGGTGTTTGAAGAAAAAGAACCATTACAAATGTATAACCAAATGCATTCAATTACACGATCTAAAGGAATATATGGTAGCGGTGCAATTGCATCAGGTATGTCTATTGGAAGCAATGGAATTTATCAAGATGAACAAGTTGGAACTGGTTTTGGAAAAGAAGTTGATTTCAGGACCACTACAATAACATTTGAAAGAGCTACAGTTGACCCGATCGAAACACTTGCCTTGTATTATGCAAATGCTCAAACCTTAAAAAGAATGGGTATCCAACTAAAGGTAAGGAATGAACCAACTTCTCCTAATCCGTTTCCAGGATACACGGTAGCAAAAAATACTGGCTGTCCTGTTCCTCCAAAATGGGTAAGAAAATAATACTTGACAGATAGATAATATCTGTTATAATACAAATATGATGCGAGGGTAACTCAAGTAGAAGAGTAATAAGGTAACTACTTATTGTTGGAAGAGGCAGAAGCTTCCCCCTTGCGCCATAATATAATATGTGTCATTAATGGAAAACATTATGAAGCCAACAACGGAATGCAAGTTTTGTGGACAGAGTAAACATCGTCCATGTATGAATATGCGTGATATGGAATTGAGTGCTGAGGATGGTGACTGCTATTGCGCCGCCGCGTTGGCGACCAAAACGAAAAAAGAAAAATAGCTAAAGACTGTATAATGTTTTTTTTGCCCTTTTTTGGTGCGTTTTTATTGCCTGCCTGCCTGCCTTCCTTTCCTATAATTATTAGTTACTTGTCTTTGTTTTGATTTTAACCTTTTACCCTTATGGATAATAATATGAATGCTATTTTGAATTTGATTAAGGCCTATCCCATCCCTGCATCAGTTGTTGCTATTTTAGTAGCAGTTTTGCTATTCTTAGTTTGGCCAATTGTTAAACTTGTGATTTATGCAGGTATGGCAATTGCACTTGTTGGTGTAGTATATTGGGCTGTATCTTTAGTTAGAAAAGGTTGATAATATGAATTCACTATCAATTATTTTATGGATATCTGGAGTTAGTGACAAAGTTGGAATTGTTGCATTGTTTGCAACAATTCCATTTGCCATCTATATGTTTATCGGTATGATAACCGATTCATGTACTAATGAGTCATTTACGGTAAGAAAACCTCCAAATTGGATTATAGGTGGTATGATTGCAATCATATCATTTTATATGTTTTTGCCCAATCAGACAACAGCATTGCTAATTGCGGCGAGCGAAATTAGTGAAAAGGTTATTTCTTCAGAAAGAATAAACACTGTCATTGATCCTGCCACCAATTTGATTAATACTTGGCTACAGAGTGAAACAGCCAAGCTTAGAGCTGAGTTGATGACAAATAATGCTAAGACCACAACCACCACTGTAACCACAATTCCTTCAAGGTAATATCAAAATGGTAAATTTTCCTATCACTCTCGGCGCCAAGAATACTAGAATTGACTGGACAAACTTTGACAATCATTGTCAAAGTTTGCTAGGATTTATTCCTGTTCCTGGACAAAAGCTAACTCCTATGCAATGGGAGAAACTTGGATACCTCGAAGCTGGCAAATCTAAGCCGTATGATTGGCGCCAAAGATAAATACACAATGGAACAGAATAATAACATGTTGTAGATCTCTACATACCTAAACAAACTTAAGAAGCCTGTGATAGACCAAAAGTCTATCACAGGCTTCTTCTTGACTAAGTTTTCAACAATAATATAAAAGGACACTCAACCAATGACAAAAATTAATACAGAATTTCATACCAAAGAATTAGTGTTTCATTTTAACAAGAAACATTTAATTGACCCTGATATTCCTATGTGGGTCGTAAAAGCTAAAGGTAAGACTTATTATGTGAATCATGTCTCTTCTGAGATAGGATGGTCTACAAAAGAAGCACCTAATAGTTCTCATACTAAAGGTAGCATTAAATTTAAAGATCTCATCTTGCAGATTGACGACGAGTCAAATGCAACTTTTTTAAAACCTACGCCAGAAGCATTAGCTAATATTAACAAAAAAAATTCAGCCAG
>JAYVRC010000209.1:0-8684 GCA_043776615.1 Sphingobacteriia bacterium | reverse complement strand
TGTTGAGAAGGTAGCGGATTAATTTCTCTTAGAATAGTTGATTTTTGTTCTTCATTTAATAATGGTGGACATTTAGTAACGACAATAATCTGAGCTCTTTTTGCAGATGATTTTTCATCTCGTAAATCGCCAGTTGGAAGAAAAAAATCGTTTGTATATAAATTACTGTATTCGGTGAGTAGAATATTCAACCCTGCATTAACCGATCGATGCTGGAAAGCATCATCTAAAATAATAACTTGTAAATCTGGAACATCATGTAATAAATGAGGAATGGCAACAATTCGTTCTTCACCAACTGCAACAGCAAGATCAGGATATTTTAAGAAAAATTGCATTGGCTCATCACCAATTTCTAATGCAGTAGAATTTTTATCGGCTAATGCATAGCCCTTAGTTTTCCTTTTATATCCCCTGCTTAAAGTAGCAATTTTATAGTTGGGCTTTAGTAAACTAATTAAATACTCTACCATCGGCGACTTGCCTGTGCCACCTAATGCTAGATTGCCAATACATATAATAGGAAAATTAAAATGTGCTGACCCAAACCAGCCTTTATCAAAAAAAAGATTCCTACAATAAATGATCAACCCATATAAAGCAGCAAATGGCAATAAAAGAACTCGAAAAGATTTAAGAAATATTGTATTAAAATTCATAAATATGCTCTGGTGTAATTCCCAATGTTAAAGGTATATCAAATTCGTTTGTGTCGGTGATGATTTGGATTGGTTCAAAATAGGAGAACCCAACTAAAATTGCATCTTTATTGGCATTTACTAAGAAACGATCATAAAACCCCTTACCATAACCAACCCTATAACCCTTTTGATCGAATATGAGTAAAGGAACAAGTATCATATTAATACTACTTGGTTCAATTAATAATCCTTCTTTTGGCTCAGTAATTCCTAAATCATTGGTAACATAGGTAGTATTTTCATCTATTAAAATAGAATCAATTTCATTATTGCTATTTATTTTGGGATAACAAATTTTTAATCCAGGAATCATATGTCGTAAATAGCTAGAAAATAAATGCGTATTTGGTTCTACCTGTTTTGATGATGGCCAGTAAGTCATTAGACTTTGAACGGAAAAAAAATTTTTTTGCTGAAATTGAATTAATAAAAGATCATCGTATTGTAAACAGGCTTTAGCAGAAAGTAATTTTCTTTTCTCTTTAAACTTACTTCTAACTTCTTCTTTATTCATATCAATTAAAAATAAATTTTCCTAAATCTTGCTTTATTTTTTGAGCTTCAATAGCAACCACATCCTTATTTACTTCAGTTAATTTAGGGATACTTACAATTTTAGGATATCCACTCCACTGAACAATTTCATCTTCATAATCCATATAAGTATCTGTAAATATCCAGCCCAGCACTTCAATATCATTTGATCTGCAAAATGCGGCAGTAAGTAAGGAATGGTTAATGCTTCCCAAATAATTTCTGCTTACTATAATAACCCTAGCCTGCAATAAGCGAATAAAATCTACTAATAAGATATGCTCATGCAATGGAACCAGCAATCCTCCTGCCCCTTCAACTATTAACGTTTTAGCGCCAATTTTAAATTGTATATCCTGGGCTGACTGAAACAATTTGGCTATTTCAATTTTTACCCCATCAATTCTTGCTGCGATATGTGGGGATGCAGGAGTTTTTAATTCATAAGTTGCCGGATGAATTGTAGAGCTTGTATTACTTATTAATGATCTTACCGTTTTTGCATCGGTTCCTTCTGCAACTCCAGCTTGTATTGGTTTCCAATAATCGGCTTCCAATGCTTCTGTTACTATAGCTGATACCAATGTTTTACCAACTTCTGTTCCAATTCCAGCAATAAATATCGGTTGATTCATTAGGCAAAATTACCAAAACCAAAAGCAATTCGATACTTTTAGTAATCATTCTTTGTAATTCTTTATTTAAAACACATGAAACCATTAATATTATTGCTATTGGAAATTTTTATTTGTTTTTCTGCAACTACTCAATCTGCATTAGATATTATTCCAAACCCTCTTTTAGTTAAAGAACTAACGGGAAAACCTTTTTTGTTAAACGGCAAGACTATTCTCTATTTTCAGAAGCAATATTCAAAAGCAGCTTATTATTACCAACATGCAACAATATCCGAAAATGTATCAATTGATTGTTACTGAAAAAAATATAATCATTAAAACTTTCGATGACCGGGGTGTAATTAATGCAATTCAAGTATTAATAAGATTCTGCTTCATTGGGAAATGAAGCATTTTTTACATCTTGGGTATATTGTTCAACTGCATTTACAATGATTGATTGTAAATTGGTATACCTTCTAATAAATCTTGGAGAAAAATCAGCTTGCATCCCTAACATATCGTGCATTACCAACACTTGTCCATCGCAATGCGGACCAGCGCCAATTCCTATCAAAGGAATTTGAGTAGACTCGACTAATTCTTTGGCTAAAAATGAAGGTATTTTTTCGAGAACAATTGCAAAACATCCTGCTTGCTGTAATAGCAAAACATCTTTTTTAATTTGTATAGCTTCTGGCTCATCAGCTGCCCTTGTTTTATAAGTTCCAAATTGGTAAATGCTTTGCGGAGTTAATCCTAAATGGCCCATTACAGGAATACCAGCTTCAACTAATCGTTTAATTGTAAGAACCATAGATTCCCCTCCTTCTAATTTTATTGCATGAGCACCTGTTTCTTTCATTACCCTAATAGCACTGGTCATTGCTAATTCTGTATTCGTTTGATATGAACCAAAAGGCAAATCAACTACTACTAAAGCATGATTAACTGCTTTAACAACAGATTGACCATGATAAATCATTTGATCAAGTGTAATAGGTAAAGTAGTTTCGTTACCTGCCATTACATTACTAGCGCTATCACCCACTAAAATGATATCAATACCGGCAGAATCTATGAGTTTAGCAAATGAATAATCATATGCAGTTAACATGGCAATTTTATTGCCCGTTTTTTTCATTGCACGAATTGAATCTGAAGTAATTTTTTTGGTAGTAGTATTTGTTTGAGACATAACGCAATTATTTAAGGAGAATGATTAATAACATATATCTGCGTTAGAATAAAATATGTTTAAATCAAAGGTAAGGGGCTAAAATCAATTTACATCAATACGAATATTATCAATTAATCGAATCCCATCAAAATAGGCAGCCCCAAGAGCAACAATTGGACTTTCCCCGTCCCATTCCTTTAATAATTGAAAATTAGATGCATCTACAAATGCTATATAATCAACTTTTTCAAATCCTGCATCTATAATTTCAATCGCTGCATTTTTAGCTATTTCTGTTAAGTCACCTGGTATAATTATAGAATGAATATTTTTCAATGCTTTAAATAATGCAGTTGCTTTTACCAAAGCCAGGGCATCCAATCTTAAATTACGGCTACTTTTCGCTAACCCCGATTCATCCCTTATAGTAGGCATTGTAATTAATGAACATTGAATATTGGTTTGTTTAGTATTAATCATTAATTGTACAACTTTGCATTGCTGAAAATCTTTTTCCCCTAAGAGCAAAAAATTTGGTTTTACTATTTGGAGTAATAAATCTACAACCTGACAAACCCCTTGAAAATGACCAGGCCTGAATTCGCCCTCCAGTATATATTCAAGATTTCCTAAATCATATTTTTTTAAATGAATAAATCCATTTGGAAAAATTTCATCTTTTGTAGGCAAAAAAAGAATATCACATGCTGCTGCTTCTAATAGCAGCACATCAGTTTCTATTTTTTGAGGGTATTTATCAAAATCTTCTTGTTGAGTAAATTGAGTAGGATTTACAAAAATGCTGCAAACCGTTATGTCTGTTTTGTTTTTACTTTCCAATATAAGTGAAATATGCCCTTCGTGAAGAGCCCCCATAGTTGGCACAAATCCAATAATATTGTTCGCATATTTCGATAATGCAAATTCAAGTTCATTTTGTTTGGTAATTATTTGCATTAGATTGATTTATTATTATCAGCAGAACTTGTATTAGCATGAGTTAATGAAATACTCTGACTCATTGCTTTGTATATAGTACTGATTTGATCAAAATCATTTAACAAATGAAGGTGTTTTTGAATAGTTTGTATATCGCCTCTAAAAGCTGGCCCAGCTTGTAATTGAGCTGGTAACTCATATTGTATAGCCATCGCTGACGCTTCAATTAACGAGTAAAAACACTCAAAATCAATTTGTTGAGTGTCGCAATAATTTTTAGCTAAATAATAAAGATGATTGGAGAAATTGGCAGTGAGCGAAGCAACCATATGCATTTTTAATCGAAGACTATCCTCAGCATAAACAACTTTATTCGTTAATTGAGTTGCTATTCCTTTTAGTTGATTTATAACTGTAAAAGATGAACCATCAATAATTGCAGTAAAGGGATCACTGATATAGCTTGATTTTCTAATCATTTTCATAGGCCAAATAACACCATAATTACTAGTTGCACTGGCCAAAACAGATGTAGGAACCGAACCAGAAGTATGAATTAATAATTTATCTGAGAGGTGTAAATTGGCAACTACTTCAACCAAAGCGTTATCACTTATTGCTAATATATAAAGATCAGATTCATTGGACAGACCACTAATCTGTTCAATTGGTGTACTATGTAATTTTGTTGCAAGTGATTGCGCATGCTCGAGGTTCTTGCTGTATACCTCAACAATAGTGTGATTGTGTTGCAGAAAAAGCAAACCCAAAAAGTGAGCCACATTACCAGAGCCTATTAGCGTTATTTGCATAAAACAATTTACACAAATCTAAAGATGAATCATTTATTGAATAAAGAAAAGAAGTTAAACCCCAAAAAAAGCCCCAAAGGGCTATTAATTTCTTAGAAATTATGTTTGAAATTAAGATTAGCAGATTTAAAATTCTGTTGAATTCTCCATAAATCAATTGCAGCAAATGTTTTTGCTTTTTGTTGATTATTTGAAGCAATAAAATCAGTCGCCAACGTTTCTTTTACTTCGTACATTAATTCTTTTAAGTGAGCCTTATCAATTTTTACAATTGAGGGCATAATTTCGCCTTTCATATATTTATATTTTAAATTTACAATTTTATTTGAGCCTTTAGAAGTGTTACTGTCAATCGTTATGAAGTATGGCCTTACCCTCTACCTGTATTATGTATAATACTAATTGCTCAATCTGCCGCAAAGGTAAGGCGATGCAATTTCTTAAAAAAATTAAACTCTAAATAAATTGTTAATTAATTATTTGTCCTTTAATAAAATCTGATACCAAATAACTGATCAACTTACCAGTACCATTGTCTTTCCTGCCATCTGCAAGTTGCACGGCACCTTCAGAAATATGGAGATAAGCAGTTTTAGTATCTGCAGCAGCTATGTTCATATATTGCCTTGCATGTGTAGGTGATACCCCAACTGGACTTTGCGCACTACTCAATGCATTTTGAATACAATCAATATCTAATTCAATTCCACACAATGTATCTTCAGTAAAACTTGTTGCATGCAAAACAGCTTGTAAAAAAGTTCTTTTTTCATGAACAAAAATATCTTCGAATGTAATGCAATCAATAAATGGATTATTTACAATGTCTATCCAAACATTTTGAGGAAGATAGTTTTCATGAATACCAACAACACAATATTTTTCTAAATATCCATCAGCTTCAGCGTAACTAAAACCGTTTCCACTATGCCTACCCTCCATTGGCCTAAAATCGGCATGGGCATCTAAGTTGATAGCATTAATTTGAGCAATAGGAATTAAGCCTGCTTTGTAATATCCTTTTGCAGCGCCTTTAATACAAGGATATGAATTATTATGTCCACCCCCAATAACAATTGGTATCTTATTATGCTGAGTTATTATTTGAATAATTTGTTCAACGGCAGCATCAATTTCATTTACCGCGTGCCGGTAAGCTTCCAATCGCTCATCATCATCGTGTGCATTTTGTTCAATTAGTTTTTCAATTGCAGAAAAATCGAAATGACCTAATAAAAGTAAATTATTGCCTTCCAAAAAATCGTTACTCTGAATATTTAAAAAAGCATTTAAAAATGAAACCCATGAAGAATCTGTTCCACTAATTCCTCCATTTGCTTTTACTCCAATATTTTCTGGAATACCAACTATAACATATTTAGCTGTAGCCTGCTTTAGCTCATCCAAAAGATTGGCTGAATTTTTAATTACTTGAATTCTTTCTCCGAGCTTGGTTTCAAATCTTCTGATCTTTGTAAGAGATAATACATCTTCCTTATTGTAAAACTTAAAATAATTCATACTTTTTTTTTCAATCTATTAAATATACTTAAATAAAATGTCCGTTGATCATTACTTTCTCAATCAAATTTGATCCAAAAGCATATAGCAAGTAATTGATAGATGGAATTGGTTTAGTAAAAATTAAATTTGCCTTTTTACCAATCATAATACTTCCTAGCTCGTCTCCAACTCCCATTGCATATGCTCCATTAATGGTAGCAGCATTTATTGCTTCTGTTGGAAGCATTTTCATTTGAATACAACTGATACTTACTACAAAATTCATATTACCGCTAGGGCTAGATCCTGGGTTGAAATCGGAAGCTAATGCAATTGCAGCATTCGAATCGATCAACTTTCGAGCAGGTTGAAAGGGCATTCTCAGAAAAAATGCTGCAGTGGGTAATAAAGTACCTATTGTGGTAGAATTGGAAAGTGCATTAATAGCAGACTCATCCATGGTTTCTAAATGATCTACAGAAAGAGCCTCAACCTTAACTCCTACTTCTACTCCGCCTGAAGCATGTAATTGATTCGCGTGAATTTTAGGTATTAGTCCATATTTCTTCCCTGCATTGCAGATTAGTTCAGTTTCGGCAACACTAAAAAAACCTTCTTCACAAAAAACATCGATATAATCCGCCAATTGCTCTTTTGCTATTGCTGGCAACATCTCGTCGATAATCAATCGAATATACCCTTGATGTTTGTCTTTAAAGGCTAATGGAAATGTATGAGCACCTAAAAATGTAGCTTTGATTGGAATGGAAGATGCTTGTTTTAATCGTTTAATTACCCTAAGCATTTTTAATTCATTAGCTAAATCAAGGCCATAACCACTTTTAATTTCTATAGCACCAGTTCCTAACCTAATTAGCTCCATTAACCTTTCAAATGCAAGTTCAAAAAGTTCTTCCTCACTAGCTAAAGCAATCTTTTGAGCTGAATTTAGAATGCCACCCCCTTTTGCGGCAATTGCTGCATAGGTTAACCCATTTATTTTATCAACAAATTCGTCTTCTCTACTTGCAGCAAAAATCAAGTGAGTATGACTATCACACCAAGTTGGCAAAATGGTTGCCCCTTTTGCTTCTATTATAGTCCAATTTTCTTCTTCAATAAAAGTTGGCAAAAATTGCATTGATCCATAACCTGCTATGTATCCATTTTCTACTAATAAATAAGCATTCTCTAAAATTGGCAAATTAGCTAATTCTTTTCCCCTTAGAACTTTTGATATAGTTCTTACGTTTACCAATTGAGAAATATTGGTGATCAGCAATTTCATATTGGAAATTTAGTTGATTAATTCCTTACAAAGATCCTATTTTCGAATATCATGACCATTTTAATCATTGTACGATATCCACGTTTTTTGGGATGGGCCGGATTCTTATCGATGGCATTTTTTCGTTTCCCTCTATGGTTTAAGCAATCTATTGGTTTTTGGAAGCTTATGGGTTGCGGAAAAAACGGAACTTTCGATAAAACTCCAGATTGGCGTCAATGGGCAGTTATGTTGGTTTATAAACCAAATACATTAATTAAAATACCTTCTTTTATAAGTGCTTGGTGGTATTTGTTTAATTGTGAAACATGGAAATTAGCATTAGAACCGATAGAAGGTCATGGATTATGGGATGAAAAGGAGCCTTTTGGTAATTTACCTAAACAAACAGATTACGAAGGACCTATTTGTGTATTAACAAGAGCCACAATAAGAATCAGCAAACTTCATCAGTTTTGGAATCATGTAGATGCTATCGCAGCTAAAATGGCCAATTCTAAAGGATTTATTACCTCTGTAGGTATAGGTGAAGTGCCATGGATTAAACAAGCAACTTTCAGTATTTGGCAAAGTAAAGCAGATATGAAAGCATTTGCTTACCAAATGAAGGATCATGCGGAAGTGGTGGTAAAAACTAAAAAAGAAAAATGGTACAGTGAAGAGTTATTCGTTCGATTTAAGCCTTTAAATTCAACTGGCACAATGAATGGCATTTTGCCATTTGAAATAAATCCTTAATTTGCGTCTTTAATGAATCATTGTTCAACCATATCATTTTTAACCGCACACTTCGCTTGGATGTATCGTGGATTGAATTCCATGCCTGACCATTGAGTATTTTAAACTAGTTAAATACTTCCTTTTTATTCTCGATTGTATTATTCAATTGATTGAATTGTTGTACTTCAAATTGCTGGCAAAACAGCTATATAATTCTACCATCAATCTAAAAAAAACCAAATGAAAATTTCAGTTACATCAGAAATAGGTACACTTAAAAGATTATTGGTGCATAGTCCGGATAGTGGTTTAGGTAAAGTAGTCCCTTCTAAAGCACAGGACTGGCTATTTGAAGACATTGTTCATTTAGATACCATTAGAAAAGACGAG
>JAYVRC010000208.1:0-2250 GCA_043776615.1 Sphingobacteriia bacterium | reverse complement strand
GTGAACTTTTGTGGATGAATTTTTTGTGGCTCTTGCGCCTGAACTGATTTCATAATTTTATATTCTTAAATAATATCTCTTAATTCTTATCTCTTATCTCTTATCTCTCAATTCTTATCCGCCAACAATGCCAATAACACTATTGGTAAATAAATATAACTACTAAACATTACTCTTCTGGCTGCTTTAACATCCATCTCTATGTACAATCTTGTACTTTGAACTACCATGAAAAGATTGCATGCTATTAAAATCCATACACTAGTAATACCAGTTAACCCAAAATAATAGGGTAGCAACCCTACTGGTATCATTAACACAGAATACATAATTGTTTGCATGGCCGTAAACTTAGTTGGACCTGTAACAGACGGTAATAATTTAAACCCGGCTTTTGTATAATCGTTATGTGCAACCCATGCAATGGCCCAAAAATGGGGGAACTGCCACAAAAATTGTATGCCAAACAAAACCCAACCACCAATAGCAAAATCATCATTACCCGCAACCCAACCAATTAAACATGGTAAAGCACCTGGTAATGCTCCAACTAATACAGCTATCGAATTAATTTTTTTAAGCGGCGTATAAATGAATGCATAAAGAAATAAACTAAAGGCAGATACCAATGCAGCTGAAAGATTAAAAAAATACCACATCATTGCAATACCAATAACACCAGCAATAAATGCAAAAGTATATGCTTCGCTTTGAGTCATTGAGCCGCTTGCAACTGGTCGCTTCGATGTTCGCTTCATCATTGCATCTGTATCTTTTTCTACTGCTTGATTAATGGCATTTGCACTGCCTGTAATCAACATACCAGCAACAAATAAAATGGTTATCATCATCCAATCATAAATCACCACTTTAGGCGCTAATAGATAACAAATAACACAAGAAAATACAACTGTGAAACTGAGCGTGAACTTAATCAATAAAAAATAATCCTTTACTTTAGATGCAAGAGAAAAAGAAGAGGAAGCAACTATTTGATCAGAACTATTTGTCATACTTAAGCTTCATTTAAAAACAATGCTCCCGCTTTTCGGGAGCATTGAAGTATATGTGCTGAAAGCGCAAAAACGTTTCAGTTTTTTTCAATTAATGATGACTTTCGTCGGCTCCTACCGGTGTTGTTTGTGAAATAAATTCTTTCCCATCTTTACCATAATCATATGCCCAACGATGTACTTCAGGAATTTCTCCAACCCAGTTTCCATGACCTGGATTAATTGGTGCAGTCCATTCTAAAGTATTTGATCCATAAGGATTTTGGGTGGTAACTTTTCTTCCTTTGAATATTGCATAGAAGAAATTAAAGAGAAATAAAATTTGTACTGCAAACACAATCATTGCTACGGTGCTAATAAATCTATTTAAATCGCCAAATTTATTAAAGCTTTCCCAAGCGCTAAAATCATAGTATCTACGTGGCATACCAGCCAAACCTTGGTAATGCATTGGCCAGAAAATTAAATATGCACCAGCAATAGTTATCCAAAAATGAATATAGCCTAATGTGTTGTTGAGGTATTTACCATACATTTTAGGGAACCAATGATAGATACCAGCAAACATTCCGAACATACTAGCAACACCCATTACAATATGAAAGTGTGCTACCACAAAGTATGTATCGTGTAAGTGAATATCTAATGCAGAGTTACCTAACCAAATACCTGTTAAACCACCTGAAATAAATAAACTTACAAATCCAATTGCAAACATCATAGCAGGAGTAAAGCGAATATTTCCTCTCCATAAAGTAGTTAACCAGTTAAATACTTTGATTGCTGATGGTACTGCAATTAATAATGTAAGTAGTACAAATACTGATCCTAAGAACGGATTCAATCCAGTTACAAACATGTGGTGTGCCCATACCAAGAATGCTAGTATAGCAATTGCAAACAATGAACCTACCATTGCCATATATCCAAAAATAGGTTTACGAGAATTTACCGATAAAATTTCAGATACCATACCCATGGCAGGTAATAGAATAATGTACACTTCTGGATGTCCTAAGAACCAAAATAAATGTTGGTATAAAATTGCACTACCACCTTCATTAGGTAAAGCGCCTACACCATTTACAAAAATATCAGACAAATAAAAACTTGTCCCAAAATTGCGATCAAAAATCAATAAAATAAATCCTGAAAATAATACTGGAAAAGATAATACGCCTAAAATTGCTGTAAAGAATAATGCCCAAATAGTTAACGGCAATCTAGTCATACTCAT
>JAYVRC010000207.1:0-2260 GCA_043776615.1 Sphingobacteriia bacterium | reverse complement strand
GGCTTCACTTTGGCCCGGCACTGTATTAATTTCAAGCATATAAGGTTTTTGCTCCTCTTCATTATAAATAAAATCAATACGTACAATGCCTTTGCAGTTAAAAATTCTATATATTTTTATAGCTTCAGTTTTTATTTTTTCGGCAATTGCATCATCCACTTTTGCTGGTGTTACTTCTTCACTTTCACCATTATACTTTGCATCATAATCAAAAAAATCTTTTTTAGAGATGATCTCAGTAATTGGTACTGAAATTATGTCAACCTTTGTTTTAAGTACTCCAATTGTAAACTCTCGGCCTTTAATATATTCCTCTACTAATATCTGATCGTCTTCTTTAAACGCTCTTTCAAATGCTTTACCTAACGCTTCTGAATAGGCATTTACTTTAGACATCCCTATACTTGAACCACCATTATTAGGCTTAATAAAAAGAGGAAACTTAAGATCTTTGATTAATTCATCATAACTATTATTGCTATGATCATTTTTAAATAATGCCACAGACCGGGCAACATTTATTCCAGCGGAAGCTGCTATGGCTACTGTATATTTTTTATTGAAAGTTATTGCGGATGTTGCTGCATCGCAGGATGTGTAAGGAATATGAAGCATATCAAAATATCCCTGAAGTTTGCCATCTTCACCAGGCGTACCATGAATTCCGATCAATACAGCATCAAATAAAATTTTCTCCTCCTCAATATTTATTGAAAAATCATTTTTATCTATTTCAATTTTGTTGCCTTTAGCTGAATCATAAAACCACCCACCTTTAGTAATGTCAATTTTATAAAGATTCCATCTTTGTTTATCAATATTCTTTTCAATAGTAATAGCAGTTTTATAAGAAATTTCGGCTTCGCCGGATAAACCACCCGTTAAAAATGCAATATTCAGTTTCATAAATTATAGCAGCAGGAAAAATACCTGCTTGATTGGCTGAAGGGAAATTATATGTGAAGCTTTTCTTTTTTCATTAGCAATTCCTCTACGGTTTCTCTATACATTTCATCAGGCACACAGCAATCAACAGGGCAAACACTGGCACATTGAGGTTCTTCGTGAAAACCTTGGCACTCTGTACATTTATTAGGTGCAATATAATACACATCATCTGCAATAGGTGCATTTTTGGCATCTGAATCTATTGTTGTCCCATCCATTAAAGTAAAACTTCCTTTAATAGAAGTTCCATCAGAAATTGCCCATTGAACACCACCTTCATAAATAGCATTGTTAGGACATTCAGGCTCACATGCACCACAATTAATACATTCGTCTGTTATTTTAATAGCCATAGTATATTTTTGTTTTAAGTTTAATTAAATAACGAGATAAAAGTAAAGAAATTATTAAATGAATATTGAAGAAAGAATAATTATTTTAGATAAACTGAAAAATTATTTGTTATCCACAAATAAAAATTGGTTACATATAAAGGCAGAAGCTAAATATGCTAATGCTTGGTTTATTGAAGAATTTATTGATTTATCAGTAAAAAATATTTGTGAAACTTTTTTGTGTAAAGAAAAATTAACTGCTTGGATAAAGAATTATGCAGTTAATGATAATAAAACTAACAAAACAATTGGTATAGTAATGGCTGGTAATATTCCATTAGTTGGGTTTCATGATTTTTTATGTGTGTTTATGTCTGGACATAAAGTTTTGATTAAGCCCTCATCGAAAGATGAAGTGTTGATAAAGCATATTGTTGAGAAGTTGATTGAATGGGATGAAACATTAGCAAACAGAATAATTTTTGCACAAACATTAAAAAATTGTGATGCTTATATTGCAACAGGAAGTAATAATAGTAGCAGATATTTCGATTATTATTTTGGCAAATATCCAAACATCATTCGTAGAAACAGAACTTCAGTTGCTGTTTTAAGAGGTGATGAAACTAAAGAAGATTTACAAAACTTAGCAAAAGATATTCAATTGTATTTTGGTCAGGGTTGTAGAAATGTAACCCATTTGTATGTTCCTCATGGATATGATTTTATTCCATTGCTAACTGAATTAAAAGCCTACGAACATTTTTTAGACTTTCATAAATACAAACACAATTACGATTATCAATTGGCTTTATTAATGATGAACAGTAAGTTTTATATGACAGATGGAAGCGTAATTTTAAGTGAAAATGATGCAATTTTTTCTGCAATCAGTCAAGTACACTACAGCTTTTATAATAATATTGATGAGGTTAAATTATTGATAGAAAACAATAATGAAATACAATGTATAGTTG
>JAYVRC010000206.1:0-2268 GCA_043776615.1 Sphingobacteriia bacterium | reverse complement strand
AAATAGTAAAAATACTATTTAGTTTAACTGTATCTTTACCTGCGTAGTAATACTATTGCAAAATTCGGATACTATATCTCCCTTTTAAATGAGCTAATTCTTTATTAGATATGGAATGTATAAAGAGGCAGAAGTTTTGTTTGATATTTTTATAAAATATCGCTACGAAATTAAAATAATTCTTAATTTTTAAAGTGAAATAAAAAAGTGGATGGGGAGAAAAGAAAAGTTGATTGGCACTTCTAAAACAATATCGAACTAAAGCAAAAGGCAGCGGTGGTATATGTTTAAATAGATCGGGATAATTAGTTGAAACGAAACTATCAAGTAAAGTATCCTATACCAATCAACTGTATAAAAGTAATAAAGTAATAGCTCTTATTACTAAGCAGTAGTACCCATTTTTAATAATGATATTTTTACTTTAAACGAGTTACTATCACAAAAAATTTAACGTATAAATACGTTAAGAAAATGTAAATAATACTAAGGGTTTTTACACAACAGAAAATTTTATTTTTCGTCTAATTTTAATTAGTTCAAAATATGTTTAAAATTATAATTAATTAAAAAAAAATATTCAAAATTACTTTACTTACATGCATCGTTACACAGCATAAATACTTACTTTTATCTACTAAGATTAACCAAGCAAACCTAATATGTCCATTTCCTCCAGCTCAGATTACCTTATTAAAATTGCTATCGCTGACGATCATAAAATTTTTCGGGAAGGAATTAAAATGGCCTTGTCTGGAAAAACTAACCTTAAAATGTTATGGGAAGCTGAGGATGGCAAAGATATGATGCATAAAATTGCAATTAAGAAGCCCGAAGTGTTGCTTATGGATATTCGGATGCCCGAAATTGACGGCATTAATGGTATTGAGCTTATTCGCAAAGGATATGAAGACATAAAAATCATTGTACTTACCATGTACGACGATCACCAGATGATCAGCAAAATGATGGAGATGGGAGCAAATGCATACCTGACAAAAACTACCGATCCCGAGGAAATTTATAATGCTATTTTAACCTGCATGAATGATGACTTTTACTTTAATGATCTGGTAAACAGGGCAGTAATGGGGAAGTTGATGCAAAAGAAAAATGTGCGCCAATTTTATGGTACCAATGCTATTGTCCATTTTAGCGAAAAGGAAATAAAAATATTAAAGCTTTTAGCTGAAGATAAAACTACTGACGAAATTTCTAAAATTATTTTCCTAAGTCCAAGAACGATAGAAACCATCAGGCAAAACATGAAAACCAAGGTAAATGCAAAAACGATTGGTGGACTAATTATGTACGGGATGAGAAACAAACTCATAGAATAATGCATGTTAAACAGGGGCAACTTAGATACTTTTTTATTTAGCGCTCTATCAATTAAACTTTGTAATTAAAAAAGTGTTTAAACAAAGTGTTTTTACGCTACCTGGATTTTGCAAGGAAAGAATTAAAATGTTGGATTAATTGAATTGCTGGTTCATAAGTATTAATCCGTTTAGTAAGGACTTTAACTTTTCTAATTTGATATTTTTAAAATGAGTTTCTATAAATATTTTAATTATTTAAATTTTGAGTAACTGTGCCGATGGCTTCATCATAATTTTTTCTGATTAAAACTTGTATAAGTATCGTCACCGTAATGAAACTGAATACTTACCGTATTTTCCCTAAGTATAAATTAAACGTAGTTTTACTATTTTTTTTACCCGATGTAATATCAAATTGAATACTTTCGTTAGTATTGTACCTTATGTCTCTTAAATAATAAACCTCATGCCACAAAGCAACAACCAACCCGAACCAATTAAAGTTTTAATAGCAGATGATCATGTATTGTACAGAGCTGGTGTTAAAACTGCATTGAGTACTAAAAATGACATTAAAGTAATTGCAGAGGCAGATAATGGCATGCATTTATTGAACATGCTGAAAATAATTCAGCCTGATGTTATTCTTTTAGATATACAAATGCCTGTAATGGATGGCATTGGTGCTTTACATGAAATAAAGAAAAACTGGCCGCACATAAAAGTCATTATGCTTACGATGATGGATGACCATAGCATGATTACCCGATTGATGGAATTGGGCGCAAACAGTTACCTAAGTAAAACCAGTGATAGCGAAATAATTTATGAGGCTATTAAAACCTGCTACGAGCAGGAATATTATTTTAATACACTAACCAATAAGGCGCTGCTTACCAATTTAAAAATTAAAAATACAATTACACCGCAAAAGATTGTGCAAATG
>JAYVRC010000205.1:0-2269 GCA_043776615.1 Sphingobacteriia bacterium | reverse complement strand
ATTATTTACTACAGTACAAGAGTGCGACGCAAGGAAAGCTTAATAGTAGCAATAAAGACGGGTTAATAATTGTCTTTTTCCAAATAGCGGATAGTCATTCATAAAACTTTATATAAAGAATCGAATAACAAGAGCTATCAAAGCCAACTATCTGGGACATATCTTTACAGGCAAAAAAGTCAATATTAATGTTCACAACATACGATATCATAGTTGTTGGTGCTGGTCATGCTGGATGTGAGGCTGCTGCAGCCGCTGCAAACATTGGAAGCAGGGTTCTCCTAATAACTATGAATCTTCAAACCATTGCTCAAATGAGCTGTAACCCTGCGATGGGCGGTATAGCCAAGGGGCAAATTATTAGAGAAATTGATGCTTTGGGTGGAAAAAGTGGAATTGTAACAGACAAAAGTATGCTACAATTCAGAATGCTTAATAAAAGCAAAGGTCCTGCAATGTGGAGTCCTAGGGCACAATGTGATAAAATGGTGTTTGCATATTGTTGGAGAACACTTCTTGAGCAAACAAACAATGTTGATTTTTACCAAGATATGGTAAAATCCTTAATCATCAAAGATTTAAAGGTTTCTGGTGTTGTTACTGCTTTAGGGCACTCAATTTATTCTAAAGCAGTAATTATAACAAGTGGGACATTTCTGAACGGCATAATTCATATTGGAGAGAAAAAGTTTGGCGGAGGGAGGGTCTCCGAAAAATCGGCAACTGGTATAACAGAACAGCTGGTTGATTTTGGCTTTGAAAGCGCAAGACTTAAGACTGGTACACCACCTAGAATTGATGGGAGAAGTCTTAACTATTCAAAAATGGAGGAACAGAGAGGAGATGAAACTATAACTGGCTTTTCCTTTTTAAATATTAAAAAAATACCTGCAAATCAGCAAAAAAGTTGTTTTATTACATATACAAATGAAAAGGTTCACAATATCCTTAAAACTGGTTTTGACAGAAGTCCAATGTTCACAGGGAGAATTGATGGAATAGGACCAAGATATTGTCCCAGTATAGAAGATAAAATAAATAGGTTCGCCGACAGAGACAGACATCAGATTTTTGTAGAACCCGAGGGCTTCGAAACAGTAGAAACATACGTAAATGGTTTTTCAACGTCTTTACCAGAAGAAATTCAATACGAAGCAATTCGTAATATATCTGGCTTTGAATCCGCTAAATTTTTTAAACCTGGATATGCAATAGAATATGACTTTTTTCCGCCAACACAGTTGAAACATTCCCTAGAAACAAAACTTATACAAAATCTTTTTTTTGCGGGTCAAGTTAACGGAACCACAGGCTACGAAGAAGCTGCTTGTCAAGGTTTAATGGCAGGCATTAATGCCCATCAAAAAGCTAATGAAATGCAGCCGCTAATATTAAAAAGAAGTGAAGCGTATATTGGCGTACTAATTGACGATCTTGTAAGTAAAGGAACAGAAGAACCATACAGAATGTTTACAAGCCGTGCAGAATACAGAACATTACTAAGACAAGATAATGCAGATATTCGCCTAACAGAATTAAGCCACAAGTTGGGTCTTGCTTCCGACGAAAGATTGGAAATAGTATTGAAAAAGAAAACTTCTATATCAGAGATTAATAAAATATTGCAACATGAAACACTTGATCCGATCGTAGTAAATGATTACCTAAACAAGATTGGATCTGCTGTTCTAAGTGAAAAACAGAAAGTGTCTAAAATATTACTGCGGCCAGATGTAGATATATTTTCTCTAATTAATTCAACTCCACAACTTAAGTATAAAATGAAAGATTATACTGATACAGAATTAGAACAGGCAGAAATTCAAATAAAATACGAAAAATACATCGAAAAAGAAAGCGATCTGGTTGAAAAAATGTCTTCACTAGAAGAATTACTAATACCAGAAAATTTTAACTACGAAAACCTATCTGCAATAAGTACAGAAGCACTGCAAAAATTCAAGAAAATAAAGCCAAGATCGCTAGGCCAAGCTGGCAGAATTAGCGGTGTAAACCCAAGTGATATACAGATTTTAATGGTATATCTTGGAAGATAATTAATTAAACTTTATAGGGTATAGAATGTGCAATGTTTTTATGATCCAAACTGTCTCGCCATAGGCAAGACTAGCATTAAACCAATTGCTGTTGGGGTCGGCACAAAGCGGTGGTCGCACTCTTAAATATTTTGTTCGCTGTTAAGCATTGTGCAGTAAGATTAAATTATCAGGGTGAAATATCATTAAAGTTTAAAGACTATCAGCCTTTT
>JAYVRC010000204.1:0-2272 GCA_043776615.1 Sphingobacteriia bacterium | reverse complement strand
CGCAATGGTTGGTTCTACAGTTACACTTGGCTCAGCTAACTGTGCAATTGGCGTTTCAACAACAATTGGTTGTTCAATTACCGGGGCTGTTTGAACTGCGGTATGTATTGGTGCTTGAGCTGGTGGAGCAGAATATATTGGCTGCTGAATTGGTAATGAAGCAATTCTACCTGATTTTTTATCAGCAACATACTGTAAAATATCTTTTTTAGAAACCCTTCCATCTCCACCTGTACCTGGAATTCTTTCTAATTCACTTAATCCAACCCCTTCGCTATTGGCGATGTTTAAAACCAAAGGCGAATAAAAACGATTTCCTGCTGGTTTAGACATTAATTCTATTGCTGGAGCAGATGGAGTATAAGGCACTTCATAAGCGGGAACAGCAGCTTCTTTGACATGTATAGGTGTTGGTGGTTCTTGAACTTTAACAGGTGTTACTTGAATAGGGGCTGGAATAACTGGTAATCTTGTAGGAATAACTATCGGTTGAACAATATCAGTAGGGATGGATACAGTAGCAGTTTCAATCTTAGCAATTACGGTACCAATTGGCACAACGTCGTTTACATTAAAAAATAGTTCAGTTATTGTGCCTTCAACAGTAGACGGCACTTCACTATCAACCTTATCAGTAGCAATATCTAAGACAGTCTCATCTAGTTGCACATGATCGCCCACCTTTTTGTGCCATTTTAGAATGGTTGCTTCCATTATACTCTCGCCTAATTTAGGCATGACCAATTCAGCTATTGCCATACTGTAATACTGTTTTAGTGGGTAAAATTGTTTCGATCACCCTGTCAATATAGTTTCATTTTGCATACACAAAACATTACTAATCAACAAATATACCTGTAAAGCTTAAATACTTATTCAACTATTATCCACAATTAATGCTCTAAGCATGTTCAATGCATTAGTGGCTGTTAATTCAATATTTCGTCTTCTATCGAACCTAAAATTAAATGATTTTGCTACTACTTTTTCAGATGAAGCAACTGCAATCCAAACTAACCCAACCGATTTCTCCAATGTTGCTCCTCCAGGTCCCATTATACCACTTACCGAAATGGAGTAGTTCGTTCCCATTGTTTCTCTTACAGATTTAGCCATTTGTGTTACCGCTTCTTCACTTACAGCTCCAACTGTAGTTAAAGTTGTATGTGTAACGTTCAGCATCGTTTCTTTAATAATATTGGCATAAGAAATAACTGAACCAGTATAAAATACTGACGAACCAGGATGAATACTCAACAGATGGGCAATATAGCCACCAGTACAACTTTCTGCAGTTGAAACAGTTTCATTCTGTGCTATTAACAACTTTCCAACAGCTACTTCAATCGGTAAATCTTCATCGATGATTAAATAGTCTTTGACTAGCAATTTTAATGTTTCAAATAAACTGGTTAACTCATTATTTAAAGCTGATTTATCAATGCCCCAGCTTGTTAATCTCAAACGTACCATTCCATAATTGGGCAGATAAGCCAACTTAATATGAGCGGGTAAGCCTTCTTCAAAATCCTTAATTATTTCTGCTAAAAATGATTCTCCTATTCCTGCTGTAAGCAGTGTTTTATGTTCTATAAATCCTGTATTGTACAATTGTGGAATCATTGGAAGTACATGATTGCTCATTAACCATTTCATTTCATGTGGCACCCCTGGTAATGCAACAATGATCTTCTGATCTTTTTTAAAAAGCATTCCAGGTGCTGTTCCTTTTTCATTTTTTAATACTGTGCAAGTGTCTGGAATTTCCGCTTGCTTTGCATTTCTTTCTATCATTGGGCGCTTTAATATTTGCTCAAATATATGCGTCACATGGTCTAGTGTTGGTTGATGCACCACCATTTTACCATTAAAATATTTACACAATAATGGTTTAGTAATGTCGTCGGCAGTAGGGCCTAATCCACCAGTAATAATTACAATATCAGCCTTGCTTATTTCTTCATCTAACGCATTCCATATATCATCCCAAACATCTCCAACTGCAACTCTATGCTTAACCAATACGCCTATTTTATTGAGTTCCTGTGCTATCCAACTACTATTGGTATCTATTACCTGTCCAATTAATAATTCATCACCAATGGTAATAATAGCTGCATAAACTTTACTTATTTGTTCATTCATCATAGTAATGTTTCATTAAAAGAATACAGATAATGCCGATTTTAAATTGTCGGGCATTCCAATCCATTTTCCTGTTTTGATATCAATAAAAAAAAGTGTCACTTTACCTTTGGTAATTATTTTTTTT
>JAYVRC010000203.1:0-8815 GCA_043776615.1 Sphingobacteriia bacterium | reverse complement strand
ACAGTTTATTCTTTCAGAATCAGAATAAGACGTTACTACCTCAACTCCACTAGCTTGTCCATTTTCAATAATCACTCTTTTAACCAATGCCTTAGTTTTTACAGTAAGGTTTGATCTTTTAATTACAGGCTTTAAAAAAGCTTCTGCAGTGCTGTGTCTTTTATTATTTTTAATAGTGAATTGTAACAAATGAGCACCTTCTTGAATTGCGCCATTATAGTCGTTGTTTTTAACCATCCCTGTTTGAGCACAGGCTTCAATAAAAGCTTCAGCAAATGGACTTGGTTCTTTAGAAAGTGTTACAGAAAGTGGTCCATCTGTACCATGGTATTCTGAATCAAAATCTTGATTGTTTTCAGACTTTTTAAAATACGGTAACACTTCTTTAAAACTCCATCCTTTATTGCCCAACGATTCCCATTCATCAAAATCTGCTTTATTTCCTCTAACATAAGCCATAGCATTGGTAGAACTACTTCCACCAAGTGTTTTTCCTCTAGGAACATAAAGCTTTCGATTGTCAATATTTTTTTGTGGTTCAGACCAAAATTGCCAATCAACTTCTGTTCTATTTAGTTTAGAGTATGCACCTGGAATTTGAATTTCTCTTTTAGAGTCAGGTCCACCTGCTTCTATTAACAATACTTTTTTGGTTGCATCTTCAGATAATCTATTGGCCAAAACACAACCAGCCGATCCGGCACCAATAATGATATAATCATAAGTCATTGGATAAATATAGTGGATTTGATTGAAGGATAATTAATGATACTATATGGATTTTTAGTAAAAAATGATGAACTAACCTATATTTGTAAACTAACAACTGTTCGTATATGAATTTAGTATCAAACCACAATGAAGATTGGATGAAAATGTTGATGAGTGACGTAAATCAACAGTTCGAAAAAATAAAACTCGGGGGAGGTAAAAAATCGTTAGAAAAACAAAAAGAACGCAATAAATTAACAGCTAGAGAACGCATAACTTATTTATGCGATGAACATAATCCATTTATTGAAATAGGTGCATTTGCTGGATTCGATATGTATGAAGCCGAAGGAGGATGCCCTGCTGGAGGAACAGTTGCAGGAATTGGATATGTAAGTGGAAGACAATGCGTAATAGTTGCTAATGACCAAACAGTTAAAGCAGGTGCATGGTTTCCAATAACAGGAAAGAAGAATTTACGAATGCAAGAAATTGCAATGGAGAATAATTTACCAATTATTTATTTAGTTGATAGTGCAGGTGTTTTCTTGCCAATGCAAGATGAAATTTTTCCCGACAAAGAACATTTTGGTAGGATTTTCAGGAATAACGCAAGAATGAGCGCTATGGGAATTACTCAAATTGCTGCAGTGATGGGTGCCTGCGTTGCTGGAGGTGCATATCTACCAATTATGAGTGATGAAACATTAATGGTTGAAGGTAATGGAAGCATTTTTTTAGCAGGTTCTTATTTAGTAAAAGCAGCCATTGGCGAAGTGATTGATAATGAGGAATTAGGTGGAGCAACAACACATACGGAGATAAGTGGAATAGCAGATTATAAATTTAATACCGAGAAAGATTGCCTCGACCATATTAAAAAAATAATGAATAAATTAGGTGCTTCAGCTAATGCTGGCTTCAACAGAATAGCTTCTACAAATCCAATCAAAACAATTGATTCTATTTATACTATTATTCCTGAAGGAAATTTGAAACCATATGATATGCTCGAAATTATTGAGCGATTGGTAGACAATAGCGAATTCGATCAATTCAAAAAAGACTACGGCAAAACAATTTTATGTGGATATGCAAGAATTGATGGTTGGGCAGTTGGAATTGTAGCTAATCAAAGATTAACCTGCAAAAATAAAAAAGGCGAAATGCAATTGGGAGGCGTTATTTACAACGATAGTGCCGATAAATCTGCACGATTTATAATGAATTGTAATCAGAAAAAAATTCCATTAATTTTTTTACAAGATGTAACCGGATTTATGGTGGGAAGCAGAAGTGAGCATAGTGGAATAATAAAAGATGGTGCTAAAATGGTGAATGCAGTTGCAAATTCGGTTGTTCCAAAAATTACTATAGTTATTGGAAATAGTTATGGCGCAGGAAATTATGCAATGTGTGGTAAAGCCTACGATCCAAGATTTATTTATGCATGGCCTACAGCAAAAATTGCGGTAATGGGCGGAGATCAAGCTGCAAAAACATTAGCACAAATTCAAGTTGCTACAATGAAATCAAAAGGAAAAGAAGTAACTCCTGAAGAAGAAAAACATTTACTAGATACCATTAAAGATCGATACTTTAAACAAACTACTCCTTATTATGCAGCAGCTCGTTTGTGGGTTGATGGAATTATCAATCCTTCCGAAACAAGACAAGTAATTTCAGAAGGTATTGCTGCAGCAAATAATAATCCAAATATGGCATCATTTAATACTGGCGTATTTCAAGTGTAATTATTATTTGCCAATCTTTGAAAGAATTAACTTTGCTCTTACAACGGATTAATTCTTAACTCATAATTCTTAACTCATTTTGTCGCACCCACTTCATATTTATACAGATGGCGCAGCTAGGGGCAACCCCGGCAGAGGTGGATATGGGGTGGTTTTGTTATGGGGACAAAAACAAAAAGAGTTATCATCAGGTTATCGTTTAACTACTAATAATAGAATGGAATTAATGGGCGTAATAGTTGCTTTGGAATCATTAACCAAAAAAGATATCCCAATTACCATTTTTACAGATAGCAAATATATTGTAGACAGTGTTCAAAAAAAATGGTTGAATACATGGATAAAGACCGACTTCAAAGGTGGAAAGAAAAACAAAGATTTATGGTTGAAATACTTTCAAATTTCAAAACAGTTCAACATTAAATTTGAGTGGGTTAAAGGGCATGCGGATAATCCTTTTAACAATCGATGCGATGAATTAGCAACTGCTGCTGCAGATGGAAGCCATCTTTTAATTGATCACTTCTATGAATCAGAAAATAAATAGAAAAACAATTATTTAGCAGCTTGTTTTGACAACGAAAGTTGTTGGGCTAAAAAATAAGTCCCAAAGAATATTGAAGAAAATAGTCCAGTAGCCAACAAGCTTCCTTTATAAAAAGGTAATCCATCAGTTAGCGTTTGCATTAATCCCTCCATAGTTTTTGGATGATGATATCCACCGCCTCCTAACCAAACTAAAAAATTTGATAGAAGAAAGTAAGTTGTTGGGGCTGCAAATGAAGCACCAGTTATTGAAGCAATATTATTGTTCTTAATAAAAAAGCCAAAACAAGTTAAGCCAATAAATAAAATATAATTTAATAATTGTCCGCTATAAAATCCTGGAATAGTAGATAGCCCATTCAAATACAATATTTGAAAAATCCCATCAGAAACCAACATAGAAATTAACGGTAATAAAAAAGCATATTTTTTATTATTGTTAAATAATGCTCCAGCAAAAATGGCAACTGCAATTTGAGGTGCAAAACCAAAGGGTCTACTGGGAATAATTCTGTAAAGTGCTGTTGCTAAGATCATTAAAAATAGTCCAGTAAGTATATTCTTATTCATATTCAATTTTTCATTACAAAAATAGGCGTAAAAAAGTATTCCTCCATTTGATTTTTACCCAGCATGTTAATAATGTTAAAGAACGGGCACAAATGCCTTAAACAAGGTGCAATTTCCAGATGCAGAAAGTTGGTATTCTGCACCTGGCAGCAATGCTATTACTTCTCCTCTTTTAAGCACTATGCTATTATTAACCAATGCACCACCCTCAGTTACAAGAATAAGCTCTAGGGACTCAGCTGACGCACTATAAATTAATCCTGCGGTTAAGTCAATTTTACTAATTCCAAAGTCTGGAATTGGGCATGGGTAAATCTTTTCCCCTATTCTTGCCGGGTTTCCCATCATAATTTCTGGTACAATTTCTTCAAATAAAGTGTGTGTCATGAGTTCTGGCACATCTATATGTTTAGGCGTTAGTCCACCTCTCAGCACATTATCGCTATTGGCCATTAGTTCAATATTTTGCCCTTCTAAATAAGCATGTGGTACTCCAGCTTTTTGAAAAATAGCCTCCCCCGGATTAATCTGCACTATATTAAAGAAGTAAATAGAAAATATTCCTCTATCAATATTTCCATTAATTTCTTTCCCTAGGTACAACTTGGCAACCCACCATCCTGGATCTTGTTTAGTTAGTTTTTCATCTAATTTATGTCTAATTTCTCGTTTAATTATTGGAATTAACAAAGAATCAACATCTAATTGATCCATTTCCATAATAAATTGATACAACGCTTTTAGACCTTCTTTTCTAAAAAGAGGCAACAATATTGTCAATTCTTGATTTTCTTCTAAAGATTTTTCTAATTCCAATTTCTTTTTAAATCCGTGTAACAACCAAAAATCGCTTAAGGCGACCATTATTTCTGGTTTATGGTTACGGTCTTTGTAATTTCTATGAGCAGCCGTAATTGGAATACCTTCTGCCTCTTCTCTATCAAAACCTTTTTCAGCTTCTACTTTTGAAGGATGAACTTGAATGGATAACATATCATTTACATCCAATACTTTTAATAAATAAGGAAGCTCTCCAAATCTTTCAACAATTGGTTGAGTAAGCATCCCTTTTAAATCAGATTGGATTAATTGATGTAGGTTAACTAATTCGCCATTGAGCTGAAAAGTAGATGGTGCCGATGGATGTGCTCCCATCCAATATTCTGCGCAAGGCTTATTATCCTCGTTTTTAAATCCTACTAAATTGGGTATATAGGAGTTCCCTCCCCATGCATAGTTCTGAACAACGCCATTAATTTTAAAAATCCGTTCAATAATCGTCATAATTAGGTGTTTACTCTTTATGATAACGCACAATTGATGAATATCTTGTTTAAAACAATTGAATTATGGAATTACATAATCAAGAAACAGGTAAAAAGGGCGAAGATATTGCCACTGAATATTTAACAAGCAAGGGATTTAAAATAATAGCCAGAAATTGGCGATTCAAGCATTATGAAGTAGATATTATTGCATCAAAAAATAGGTTTTTGCATTTTATAGAAGTTAAAACAAGAAATACCCTTCAGTATGGTTATCCAGAAGAAAGCATCAGCAAAGATAAAATGCAACATTTAAAAAACGCAGCAACTGCTTTTCAATTTCAACATCCAAAATGGAAATACATTCAGTTCGATGCTTTAGCCATTCAACTTAAATTCGGATTGGCAAAAGAAATATACTTTATAGAAGATATATATTTCTAATCTTTCAACAAATTTACTTACCACGAAATTAAACCTTGAGGCAAACTATAAGTCTTACAGTTATAAATAAAAAAATATGAAAAAAACAACTACCGTATTATTAGTGGCACTTAGTTTATTTAGCCTTAGCTCTAGCGCCCAAACTAACAATGAAAAAAAGGCTGATAGTTCGAATAGTATTTTAAAAAAAGATTTCGCAACTAGAAAAAAGCATGGTGGAAAAATGTCGCCAGAGGAAAAAAAGGAAATGAGATCAGCTCTTAAAAAGAAATATGAAAGCTTAACACCAGAAGATCAACAAAAAGTTAAAGAGCGAATTAAAAATAAAAGAGATACAAGTAATACTAGAGGTTTTAGGAAGAGAAGGCAGAAATAAAAGATGGGTGTTAATAAATATTGGAAAACAGGAGCAGCGAAACAGTTTTGAACCTAATCTATATTCAATATGTCAAATTTCGTAATTTATTCCGACAAAAGGGCAATAGGTTGACAGATTGCCCTTTTTTTACGGATAGCATGGAACTTGATAAGTTTTCATCTGTAATAATGTAAATATGAAAAAATTTCAGGCAATTATAAAATTTACAATGGATGAAGAATTTATGACATTGGTTCCTGCCCATAGAACATATATCAATTATTTAATTAATAAAGGCATTATTGACACTTACGCAGTGAGCATGGAAAGTCAGACTTGTTGGATAATTTTTAACACAATAGATAAAGAGAAAACTGATCAAAACATCGTAAAATCTCCATTATACAAATACTGGACTTATGAAATTGAAGAACTATTTGTATATGATAGTCAACATTACAGATTACCAGCTTTACAATTTAATTAGTTTACTTTAAGTAGATTTGCCACTTAAGCGAATTAAATTGAGTATGAAAAAAATAGTATGTTCTACTTTTCTTTTGTTGTTTTTTACAAGTTTATTTTCTCAAGAAAAATTTTTGATACTCGGCAAGTGGTTTGGTAAATTCCCATTGAATGATGGCAAAGAAATTCCATTTTTTTTTGAGATAAAGAATAACAAGAATCAACCATATTTGTATTTTATAAATGATATTGAAAAATACCCTGGGGGTAAAGTTATTCGTAAAAGTGATTCACTTTTTATTTCACTCGATCAATTTGACAATGAAATAGTATTTGGAATCAATAAAGACCAAACTTTGTCTGGCTATTTTAGAAAACAAAATAAAACTGGAACAGCTTCATTAGTAACTGCATCGAAAAAAATAGAAAAATTTGGAGTATCCTCATTAGTTCCTACTGTTGATATTACAGGTAAGTATGCAGTAGAATTTACCAATGATATTGGTAAAAAAATAAAATCGGTAGGACTGTTTAAACAGAAAGGAAAAGAATTGGCTGCAACTTTTTTAAGAGTTTCGGGCGATTCGAGGTATTCTTTTGGATACATCAATGGAAATCAATTCAATATCTCTACTTTTATTGGAAATGGCCCATTGTTATTTACAGGAACAATTAATGAAAATGGAGCAATCATAGGTGAACAAATTGGTTTAAAAACCAAGCAAACTTTTATTGCTACAAAAGATGAAATGGCAACACTACCTTCATCAAAAGAATTAACATCAATCAACGCTACCGAAAAAGGATTTAATTTTTCATTTAAAAATATTGAAGGCAAAACCATTACATTAAATGATCAACGTTATCAAAACAAGCCTGTAATTGTAACGATTGGCGGTACATGGTGCCAAAATTGTGCCGATGAAGCCCTTTTCCTTTCAAAATGGTATAAAAACAATAAACAAAGAGGTATAGAAATTGTAACAATACAATTTGAAGTAGAAAATAATTTTGCTTATGCACAAAAAACCATGCGGAGGTTTAAAGAGAAATTCGACATTCAATATGAAATGTTATTTGGTGGCATTTCAGAGAATGCTAAAGTAGTGGAAGCAATACCTTCACTTGAGAAATTTTATGCATTTCCTACAACCATTTTTTTAGATCGAAACAGAAAAGTTTCAAAAATTCATACTGGATTTTCTGGACCAGCCACAGGCAAATACTATGAGCAATTCATCGAGGAGTTTAATGAAGAAGTAAATAAGTTGTTACAATAATTTATTTAGAAAATGTAGGATACTTAATTCCCAACTGTTCTAAATAAGTTCCATACTTACTCGGATCGTAATAATACTTTTTTAACTCTGGTCTAAATTTATCTTGAATTTCTTTATTCAAATAAATTGGTGCAGGATCTTTTGCTGTTATAAAAGGAATATACTTCACATCTTTAGTTTGAACATTGGTGAAATATTCTTTTGCCTTAACTACTAATTCTGGCTTTGTAAATAAATCAATTAAAGTTAATGCAGTTGCTTTAGCCCCTGCAACACAACCTTTATGAGCAATAGGTGTTGCCATTGCAATTGCATCTCCCCAATGATGTCCTTTTAAACCTGGAATATTAGCAGGGTACCTTAAAACAATGGTTGGCAAATTCCAGGAAATATCTGCTATATCATCAGATCCACCACCCCAAGAAAAAGGGACAGAACCTTTTAATGGTTTGATACTCGATTTTAATCCATCAATAGGTTCTCCAAGATTATCTTTTAATGGAGCTTCCATTAATTTTTGTGTAGCTTTTGCTAATAGTTGATCTTCATTAGACCAAGTAGGCATTCCAACTCTCATAATATTGGTCTGCATGGTTTCTCCAAGTACTTTATTAAAATGACCTGGCCATGCTGTTCCAAGAATTTGATACGAAAACTTAGTACCCGTCATTAAAGCAGCTCCTTCTGCTATTTTAACACCAGCTTCATACATGCTTTTAATGTCTTCATAAGTTCTTTCTCTAAAATAATACCATACTGCAGCTTTAGAAGGAACCACATTGGGTTGATCGCCTCCATCAGTAATAACGTAGTGGCTTCTTTGAGTAGGCTTCAAATGTTCTCTTTTAAAATTCCATCCAATGTCCATCAACTCTACAGCATCAAGTGCACTCTTAGCTCTCCAAGGCGAACCAGCAGCGTGAGCTGCATCTCCATCAAATGAAAACTTTACAGATACTAAGCCATTACCCCCATTATCGCCATAATCACTTCCAAAATCTCCACTAACATGCGTAAAAATACAAGCATCAATATTCTTAAAATATCCATCACGAACATACCAAGCTTTACTAGCAACCAATTCTTCTGCAACGCCAGGCCAAATAACTAAAGTACCTTGAATATTATTTTTTTGCATTAATTCCTTCACTGCAATTGCAGCAAAAATTACTACCGACTGTCCAGAATTATGTCCTTCCCCATGACCGGGTGCGCCTTCCACAATTGGATCTTTGTATGCAACGCCTGGTTTTTGTGAGGCTTTGGGTATACAATCTATATCACTACCAAGAGCTATTACAGGACTACCACTACCCCATTTTCCCATCCAAGCAGTTGGAATATTTGAAATTCCTTTCTCAACTGTAAATCCATTTTTTTCAAGAACACTTATTAAATATTTTGAAGTTTCAACTTCTTGAA
>JAYVRC010000202.1:0-2284 GCA_043776615.1 Sphingobacteriia bacterium | reverse complement strand
AGATTCAGCCATTATTATAGAAAAAAAATCGAAAAATACTTACGAAAATGCAGTGTTTTCGAAAAAAATAGTAGACTCTTTACATCTTCTACCACCCTATATTATTGTTACTTCTGCCATACATGTTCCTCGTTCGGCTAAAGTATTTGCCAAAGCTGGATTTACAAATTATACAATGTATCCTTGCAATTACGATGTAGTAGAGAACAAATATGTTCTGGAAGATTATCTAATTCCAGATGTAAGTTTATTAAAAAAGTGGAAAGATTTTATTAAAGAAATTGTAGGAACTAAAGTATACCAACTAACAGGTAAAGCTTAAAGTTGGTTTCCAAAAGCAATAAAATAAATAGCAATAGCAGACAACCCTACTCCAATCCAATTGGCCACAGACAATTTTTCTTTAAATAATATTGCTGCTGCCAATGTACTAAACAACACAATTCCCATATTATTCATTGGAATACTGGCGCTACTTTCCCATGGACTTTGCTTTAAAAAATGAATTAAACACCAAATTGAGAAGTAATTAGGAACACCTATTAAAACACCTGCAAATAAGTGCTTCCATTCGAAAATTCTTTTCTTAGTAATATATTGAAATACTAAGATACAAGAACCTATAATAGCCGCTGATAAAAAACCACTAATTAAGAAAGCATTGCTATTTTCTTCATTAACATATTTTTGTTGCACATGGTTAATTAACGAGTCTAATAGTCCGCTCCCAACAAATAATATAAATGGTAAAAAGAATTTTAACTGCTGAGATACTGTTGATTTTTCATTTAATGATTTTTTGGGATAGCATGTAAGAATCACTGCAATCAAAGCAATAATTACTCCTACCAATTTCCATCCTGCAACAGTTTCATTGTATAAATAAACAGATAAGATTACTGGAATAATCAATGATAATTTATTGGCAACAGAAGCTACAGCAATGCCAATCTTTTGAGCAGTAAAGCCAATAATATTAAAAATTGATACGAATAGTACCCCCATAATACAGGCCCATTGAAACCATGGAGTATTAATAACTACTCTATTTATGGGAAACGTCCCATTTACAATTGACCCTGTTATCACACAGATAATATAATTAAATACGATTGCAGGAAATACTGGAATAGCATAACGCTCACAAGCTTTAAAAGCCAATGTTAGGTAACTAGTAAGAAGTATACTGCCAATGAGATAGATCATTATATATTATTAATTTGTTACTCTACTATAATAAATGATTTGGTCATTTATTATTATTTCTTCCTTAAAAGATATTGCCGACTTTAATTGTGGCGAGGTTAATCCGTTACCAATGTTTAATGTTGTATTGATAATTATTCTTGCTTCATCCCAAATACCTTCATCAATAAATGATTGTAATAATTGAGTGCCCCCCTCCACCAAAATACTATTGATTTTATTTGCATAACAATAGTCCATTATTTGCAACATAACAGATTTGTTTGGCAAAATTCGAATAAAATAGACAGCTCCAATTTGCTCTTCCTTTTTATAATTAAATACAATAGTAGGTTTATTATCTTTAAATATTTTTAAATCATTGGGTAATCTAAGTGAACAATCAATCACCATACGAATTGGCGACTTGCCCATCCAAAAACGATTATTTAGGCTAGGATTATCTTTCATAGCTGTATTCGTTCCAATTAAAATAGCCATTTCTTCGCTTCGCCATTGATGCACTTTTGTTGTAGAAATTTTATTGCTGATTATTAAACGCTCATTCCCTAATGCGGCAATTTTACCATCTGCTGTTTGAGCCCATTTTAATACTATATATGGACGATGTTTCTGATGGTAAGTAAAGAACCTAGCATTTAAATTGATGCATTCATTTTCTAAAATACCAACTATTACTTCAATTCCAGCATCTTGCAATCTTTCAATTCCCTTTCCATTTACCTCTATAAATGGATCTCTACATCCTATTACTACTTTCTTTATCCCCTTAAAAATAATTAAATCAACACAGGGGGGTGTTTTTCCAAAATGTGCACATGGCTCAAGAGACACATACAAAATTGAATCTGAAACAGAAACTTTATCTTTCTCAGACACACTATTAAAACATAATACCTCCGCATGGGCTTCACCATAATTTTGATGATATCCTTCCCCAATAATTTTATCCTGATAAACTAATAATGCCCCTACCATTGGGTTAGGAGCAACTTGTCCCAAGCCTTTTTGGGCTAGTTCAATACATCTTGCTATATAATATTCGTGGATTTGCATCGGCTAGAATTCACAAAAATAG
>JAYVRC010000201.1:0-2287 GCA_043776615.1 Sphingobacteriia bacterium | reverse complement strand
CAGCTGTATCAAACAAAAACATATCAACTATATCATTATAATCTTTTACTTTCCACAATACATTGTCCTCATTTCTTAATCTAAACGCTTTGATAACTGTAACATAATTGGCAATTTTTTCGCAATACCTAGGCGTTTCATCACCGTGTAATTGAACAAGGTATAATCCACATTCGTCAACCATCTTTAAAACAGTTTCAACGGATTCATTTACAAAAACACCTACTTTATTAATTTGTTGACCTTTTACTTTTTTTATTTCACTCGGCTGAATATGTTTTAAAATATAACGTGGCGATTTTGGATAGAAGATAAACCCACCAAATTCAACTCCCATTTCATCTAATTGTAAGAGTTGATCTACACTATTTAATCCACAAACTTTAGCCCGCATATTGTTTTGCTTTTAATTGTGTTACAAAATCGGCAAAAGCAATCGAAGGACTTGGCTCTTTCATAAAATGTTCCCCTATTAAGAAGCCTTTAAAACCAGCTCGTTGTAAAGTTACTATTGTATTTACATTATTAATGCCACTTTCTGCAATTGCCAGTTTTGATGATGGTATTTGTTGAATCAATTGTAAGGAAATGTCAATACTAACCTCAAAATTTTTAAGATTTCTATTATTTACTCCAACCAAATCAACCTGATCACAAATATGTTCAAGCTCTTGTTCATTATGTATTTCCAACAATACTTCTAAGCCAATACTTTTAGCTAAAATTGCCATTTGTTTTACCTCTTGAGGACTTAAACAAGCTGCAATTAATAAAATCACTTCAGCGCCAAATGCTTTTGCTTCAATAATTTGAAACTCATCTATCATAAAGTCTTTTCTCAAAATGGGCACTTCATTAATAGTAGCCAAGGTTAAATCTTCAAGTCGACCTCCAAAAAAAGAAGTATCAGTTAAGATTGATAGTCCTGATGCACCATTTTGAGCATACGCTTGCGTTACTTCTTCTACCGAAGAATGATCATTTATAATTCCTTTACTAGGCGATTTCCGTTTAAACTCGCTAATAATACCCGTTTTAGTAGGGTCTAACAAAAACTGTTTTAAAGAAAGCGTTTCTTTATTGTAGAAATATTCCTTTTCTAATGAAGCAATACTTATTTCAGTTTTACGGGCAGCTACTTCAAGTTTTTTTTGAGCAATAATTTTATCTAAAATATTCATATCAATTTCTTATTAAAATACTTACTGCAATTCAATTAATTCTGTAAATCCTTTATAAGCTTTACCGCTTTCTAAACTATCTACTGCAGCACTATATGCTAATTCATAATTTAAATAATTGCCGGTGCAATTCAATGCCATTGCAGCATTGGCTAGTACTACTGCATTTTGACTCCACGTTCCTTCTCCTTTAAGAATTTTTGCGAATATCTTTGCAGATTCTTCAACTGTATTGCCTCCATAGATATCTTCAGGCTGTACAGATCTTTTTCCTAATTGCTCTGGAGTCATTATACTTTCGCCTTTATTAGTAATCACTTTAGTATCAGCTGTTAATGAAACTTCATCATACCCATCTAAACTATGAATAATAGTAAATGGTTTACCAGTTTGTTGCAATAAATAATTGTAGATACGCGCCATTTCTAAATTGTACACACCTACTAATTGAAAGTCTGGTGAAGCTGGGTTTACCATTGGTCCGAGCATATTAAAAAATGTTCGAACGCCTAAATTTTTTCTGATTGGTCCTACCACTTTTAATGCAGGATGAAATAAGGGTGCATGCAAAAAACAAATATTAGCAATGTCTAATTCTTTTTGTAAGGTCGCATTATCATTTTTAAACCGATATCCTAATTGTTCCATAACATTAGAAGCACCACTTATAGTTGATGCACCATAGTTTCCATGTTTTGCAACTTTTTGTCCCGCCCCTGCAACTATAAAACATGCCAATGTAGAAATATTGAAAGAGTTTTTTCCATCACCACCTGTGCCAACTATATCCATAATTTTTCCACCGGTGAGTTTTACCTTAACAGAAAGCACTAGTAAAGCATCTCTAAAGCCTTGTAATTCTTCAATGGTAATACTTCGCATCAAATACACAGTAATAAATGCTGTAATTTCTGAATCGTTGTATTGTCCATTAGATATACCCAACAAAATTTCTTTGGCTTTTTCGCGCGACAAAGTTTTGTGTTCAAATAAGTATTGTAATATTTTTTTCATTTTTTCAACCAATTTTTAATGATGGTTTCACCGTCTGGTGTAAGAATGCTTTCTGGGTGGAACTGAACTCCTTGAACATCGTATTGTTTGTG
>JAYVRC010000200.1:0-2288 GCA_043776615.1 Sphingobacteriia bacterium | reverse complement strand
CTAATTCTCCAAATACGTTTTTAGCAACAGAAATTGAATACAACGACTTCATATTTGAAGTTGATTTAAAAGTTAATGAGCAAATGAATTCTGGTATTCAATTTAGGAGTGAAATAAAAGATGCCAACGACAAGTGTGTAGTAACCGATCAAAAAACGCCTGAACGTGTACATGGCTATCAAATGGAAGTTGATCCATCTATCAGAGGATGGAGTGGTGGTATTTATGATGAAGCAAGGAGGGGCTGGTTGTATTCTATGGAAAACAACCCTTCAGCAAAAAATGCTTTTAAAAATAATCAATGGAATCATTACAGAATTGAATGTATAGGTAATAGTATTAGGACCTGGGTTAACGGAATAGCATGTGCTCATATTATTGATGATATGACGCCAAAAGGATTTATTGCATTACAAGTGCACGGTATAACTGATGCTAAAAATGCAGGTGAAGAAATTCGTTGGAAGAATATACAAATTCAAACTACAAATTTAAAACCAAGTCCGGCCGACAATTTATTTGTCATAAACCTAATCCCTAATAATTTATCGGAAGAAGAAAAGAAAAGCAATGTTCGATTGCTTTGGGATGGTAAAACCACCAATGGTTGGAGAGGAGCTTACAAAACTACTTTTCCAGATAAAGTTTGGTATATTAAAGATGGTACATTAAATGTTAAAGGTAGCAATGGGGCAGAATCTGCAAATGGGGGCGATATAGTAACTATTGATGAATTTCATGCTTTTGATTTACAATTTGAATTTCAAATTTCTGATACTGCTAATAGTGGTGTGAAGTATTTTGTTACAGAAAAAGAGAATAATGCAGGTTCTGCAATTGGCTTAGAATATCAAATTTTAGATGATGACAAACACCCCGATGGGAAATTAGGCTCTATAGGAAACAGAACAATGGCCTCACTGTACGATTTAATTCCATCTAAAAGAATTACAGAAAACAGGAGAGAAAAAATTCCAATTGGTCAATGGAACCGCGGAAGAATTATTGTATTTCCAGACGGAAGGATTGAGCATTGGATAAATGGTTGGAAAGTAGTAGAATACCAAAGAGGTACACAATATTTCTATGCACTTGTAGCTAAAAGTAAATATGTTAACTGGCTAAATTTCGGAATGGCAGAAAAAGGACATATTCTTTTGCAAGAGCATGGTTCACATGTGGCATACAGAAGTATTAAGATAAGAGAACTATAATAATTCCATATAAATTAAGAGTAAGTCGATGATTAAATGGGGTATAATTGGATGTGGTGATGTTACTGAAATTAAAAGCGGTCCAGCATTTAATAAAGTAAATAATTCTGTGCTTCATGCGGTGATGCGAAGGGATGCAGAGAAAGCTGCTGACTATGCAAAAAGACATAATGTAGGCTTATGGTATAGTGATGCTCTGGAATTGATAAACAATCCCGATATTAATGCAATTTATATTGCAACTCCACCAAAATTCCACGAAGAGTTTTCAATAACTTGTTTAGAAAAAGGAAAGTTTGTTTATGTAGAAAAACCTGTTACAACAAGCGTAGCTTCTTGTAACAGAATAGCAACTGCGGTTGAAAAATACAATGGCAAACTTTGTGTTGCTCAATACAGAAGAGCTTTGCCAATGTTTCAAAAAATTAAGCAGTTAATTGATGTGAACTTTGTTGGTAATATAAAATTGATAAGACTGAATTTATTTCAACCACATGATTCTTCTATAATTGCAAAAACTGAAAATAATTGGAGAATTAATCCTGCACTTTCTGGCGGCGGATTATTTTATGATTTGGCTCCTCATCAATTAGATATTATGTTTCATTGGTTTGGAGAGGTAACTGAAAGCTTTGGCGTTGCTGTAAATCAATCTCAATTGTACAGTGCTGAAGATGCAGTATCAGGAGTAGTAAAATTCAATAACGATGTTCTTTTCAATGGTAGCTGGAATTTTAGTATGCCTGAGTTTATAAAAGAAGATAGGTGTCGAATTATTGGTGAACTAGGATACATTGAATTTCCTTTTTTTGGAAGCACAATAAAATTCAATAAAGGAGATAATGAAGAAGTGATCACCTTTCAACATCCAGCACATATTCAGCAACCGATGATTGAAAAAGTAGTGAATTATTTTTTGGGTAAAGAAGAAAATCCGTGCTCAATTATTGAAGCTATGAAAAGTTTAAGGATAATGGAATCTTTTGTATATGGTAAAGCTGGTATGAAAAAAGTAGTTGAAGATTAAATCGTCAACTGCACCATTACCTCCAAAAATTAGATTAGAAATAAACA
>JAYVRC010000199.1:0-2296 GCA_043776615.1 Sphingobacteriia bacterium | reverse complement strand
AAGATTGTTGGGGCAAGCCATTTAATTTGTCTTGCAAAATGCTTATGATTAATTATGCTTTTCAATTTATTGAAACAATTAATTTTGTAATTGGAGTTAATAATATCCGATCTCAAAGAGCAATTGAAAAATTAGGTGCAATTAAAACAGGTGAAGAAAATATAGCCTATTATGGAGAAGCATCTCAACTAAACTTTATCTATACCATCGAAAAAAAGGATTGGGATGTTAATAAAAAACCTTGGTAATTTAAAGTACTTGAAATCCAAAAGCATAAGGATCGTTTTTGGAATCAATTGAAATAGTATTATACCCATAAATTTTTGCCCATCCCTCAATTCCAGGAATTATTGCTGGCTTTCCATCTACAATTGTTTCTGCCTCAATAGTACCAATAAAGATTGAGCCAATAATACTCTCATGAATAAATTGATCGCCTTTTTTTAGCTTTCCCTTTGTATATAACTGCGCCATACGAGCGGATGTTCCTGTACCACAAGGTGAACGATCTATTGCTTTATCTCCATAAAAAACTGCATTGCGTGCTGTTGAACCTGATGCTAATGGTTCTCCTGCCCAAAGTATATGCGAACAACCATTAATGGTTAGATTATCGGGATGAATAAATTGATGGGCAGCATTTATTTTTTCTCTAATTAATCTCGACCATGAAATTAATTCCGAAGCAGAAAAAAATTCAAGTCCAGCAAAATTTTCCTGGACATCTATTATAGCATAAAAATTTCCACCATATGCAACATCTATTTTTAATACTCCTAAATTGTTGCATTCAATAGCTAAATCTTGTGCAGCTAAATAAGCAGGTACATTTGTAAGCTTAACTGATTTTACTTTACCATTTTCTTCTTTGTAATTGATTCGAATTAAACCTGCTGGAGCTTCCATTAAAACTTCACCAGGTTTATGAGGTTTAAATAAACCCTCTTCTATAGCAACAGTGATAGTTCCAATTGTACCATGACCACACATTGGTAAACACCCACTCGTTTCAATAAACAACACTGCAAAATCATTTGAAGGGTCGTGAGGTGGATAGAGTATACTACCACTCATCATATCATGGCCCCTTGGCTCAAACATCAACCCCTTGCGAATCCAATCGAATTCATTAATAAAATGTTGTCGCTTTTCACTCATATTATTTCCTAAGAGTGATGGACCACCATCAACAACTACTCTAACAGGATTACCACAGGTATGTGCATCAATACAAGTAAAAACGGAACCACTTAATTGTGAATTAGTTTTCTTGGGATTATATTGAATAGGTGCTGTTAACATAACTAGTAAATTTACTCCTTGCCAAAAACATTATTTCTTAATCTCCATATATTTAATGGATTCTCATTTTTGAGGGCATCAGGTAATACAAACTGAGGAGCATTTTGATAACAAATAGGGCGAACCCATCTTTTTACTGCATTTACACCAACTGCAGTAAATCTGCTATCTGAAGTTGCAGGCGAAGGTCCACCATGCACCATCGCATTGCAAACTTCAACACCAGTTGGAACTCCGTTAAACACAATTCTACCAGCGATATTTGAGGACTCCTTTATAAAGGAAGAAAAAACAGTGAAATCATTATCAGTTCCCATAATTGTAGTAGTAAGTTGTCCTTTTAGAGATTGATGAACTGCTTTTAATTCTACTTCATCTTTACAACAAACAACCAATGAATAAGGTCCAAAAACTTCTTCATGTAAAACTTCATTTAATAAAAAATCTTTCCCACTTACTTTTGCAATAATAGGAGTAGGCGTTTCAGCAATTGTTTGATCTAAACTATTATTCAATTGCTCTACTCCTTTTTGAGTAAGGGCTTGTTGATGTTTAGATTTATAGGCATCGAGAATTCCTTGGTGTAACATTTTAGCAGGTGTTACTAAATCTATTGTTTCTACAAGTATTTTTAAAAATGATTGTAATGCGGGTGATTCAATTGCCAATAAAATGCCTGGATTGGTACAAAACTGTCCCATTCCCAAAGTAATTGATGCTGCATATTGTTGAGCAATGCTTTGTCCGTTCTTAGCTAATGTATCTGGTAATAATACTACTGGATTTACGCTACCCATTTCAGCAAATACCGGTATCGGGTATGTACGTTCGCTAGCATATTTATACAACGCATATCCGCCAGATGCAGACCCAGTGAAGCCCACGCCAGCTGTTAAGGAATTTTGAACCAATACTTTTCCAGTTTCAAAAGAAGCATCTTCTACATGCTGAAATATATGCTTTGGTAAATGATTAACATTAATTGCTTTTGTAA
>JAYVRC010000198.1:0-8883 GCA_043776615.1 Sphingobacteriia bacterium | reverse complement strand
CCTATAAAGTGGTTTTTGAAGTAGTTGATTTTGCCAATTATATGACTAATCAAAGCGAAGCAGCTACTCGACATTTAGCTTCTATTTGTCCTTACGATAGTATTGAAGATGAAACTGCAGCAGTTACTTTAAGAGATGGTGGTGATAAAGTAATTAAATTATTAGAAGACGAATTGAATGAGCGGATGTTGAGAGCCGGTATTGAAATTGTTGAAGCTAGAATTAGTCACCTAGCTTATTCTCCTGAAATTGCGGGGGCTATGTTACAACGTCAGCAAGCAACAGCTATTGTAGCAGCAAGAAGTAAAATTGTAGAAGGTGCAGTAGGTATGGTAGAAATGGCCTTGGAATTATTGAGTAAGAAAGATATTGTTCACTTGGATGAGGAAAAGAAAGCAGCCATGGTAAGTAATTTATTGGTGGTGCTTTGTGGTGAAAGAGGTGCTTCCCCAGTACTTAACACAGGAAGTCTTTATCAATAATTAATATAGTATTTTGAATAAGAAATCATTTGTTTTGAGGATAGATGAGCAAACTTACGCTTCATTAGAAAAGTGGGCTGCTGATGAATTTAGAAGTGTGAATGGACAGATTGAAATGATTATTAACAAATCATTGAAAGATGCAGGTAGAAAAAAAGAAATGAATATGTCAAAAGCTAAAGGCAAAAAAGGATCTGAATAAAATTTGGTATTACATTGTTTCTTTTTTTGTATTTTCCAATATGCAAAGAAAATTGTTTCTTCAACTAGCTGGATTAGGATTATTTCCGTTTTCGGGATTCACTAATTCAAATAATTCGAAAAAGCATCATCGAATAATCGTTCCGCCCTATTTGCAAAAGGGGGATACTATTGGCATAGTTTGTCCATCTGGATTTTCTACTATGGAAGATATTCAATCCTCTATTACACAAATTGAAAGTTGGGGATACAAAACTCGAATTGGCAACACAGTTGGTAAACGAGATAATACTTTTGGTGGCACTGATGAGGAGCGAAGAATCGACTTTCAATCGATGTTAGATGACACTTCAGTTAAAGCTATTCTTTGCGCAACAGGTGGATATGGCGCAGTACGCATTATTGATCTACTTGATTTTTCTGAATTCAAAAAAAATCCGAAATGGGTAATTGGGTTTAGCGATATAACTGTCTTTCATAGTCATATTCATCAAGTATATCATACTGCTACATTGCATTCAAAAATGAGTGGAAGTTTTCCAAAAGATTGGTCAATTGCCGACTCTATTCAAATTGAAACAATTAACTCGATTAGAACGGCATTAGAAGGAGGGGAAATTCAGTACCCTATTTTGCCTAATTTGAATAATAAAATTGGTGTGGCAGAAGGAGTTTTGGTTGGAGGTAATTTAAAAATTTTGGAAAACATGAGTGGTTCTGTTTCTGCTTTTAATACAGTTGGAAAAATGCTCTTTGTAGAAGATGTAGGTGAACCATTGTATAATATTGATCGGATGTTTTGTAACCTGCATCGTTCTGGCATGTTGAATCAATTAAAAGCATTAATTGTTGGTAGCTTTACCAATATAAAACCCGATAACCCGGATGCACCTTTTGGTAGAGATATTTATCAAATTGTAAAAGAAAGAACAGTTGGGTTTGATTATCCAATTTGTTTTGATTTTCCTGTAGGGCACCAAAAAAATAATTTCGCATTAAAATGTGGAATTAAGCATAAGCTTGATGTGCAAAATGATACTGTTTTGTTTAATGAAATAAGTTAGTTTTCAATATGATTACAATTCCTCCATATTTAAAAAAAGGAGACACGATTGGCATAACTTGTCCTGCTGGTTTTATGGAAGCCAAAAAAGTACAAACTTGTATACATACATTACAAAGCTGGGGATACAAAGTAATGGTAGGAAAAACAATTGGTGGTAAATCAACAACTTATTTTAGTAGCACTGATGAAAATCGGCTTGATGAATTTCAGGCAATGTTAGATGATAAAAGCATTAGCGCCATTTTATGCGGACGGGGCGGCTATGGTGTTAGCAGAATAATTGATTCACTCGATTTTAAGCAATTTAAAAAACAACCTAAATGGATTATAGGGTTTAGTGATATTACTGTTTTACATGGACACCTAAACCAGCAAATTAAAGTTGCATCATTGCATGCTCCGATGGCCAATGCTTTTAATGATGGTGGAGATAGTAAAGAATATGTGCTGTCTTTAAAGAATGCTTTAAAAGGGATAAAATCAAATTATAAATCAGACTCACATTCATTTAATCGATATGGTAAATGTACTAGTGAGTTGATTGGCGGAAATCTTGCATTGATTGCTCACTTATGTGGTTCAAAATCTAGTTATGTTACAAAAAATAAAATATTATTTATAGAAGATATAGGTGAATATATATACAATATTGATCGAATGATGATTCAGCTAAAACGAGCAGGATTATTACATCAACTGAATGGATTAATTATAGGTAAATTTTCAGATATAAAAAATACGGTGAGGCCATTCGGACAAACAGTTGAAGAAGCAATTCTTCAGCATATTACTGCATATGATTATCCTGTATGTTTTAATTTTCCAGTGAGTCATGAAGAAGAAAATGTTGCTTTAAAAATTGGATTAATGCATACATTATCTGTTACTAATAAAATGACAACCTTAAAAGAGCTATAATCAATATTATTGTTTTAAAAGACTATCTAATTTTTGTTGCATGATTGGAAAACTGTTGAGATTATTGTGATTCCCATTTTCAATAACTATAAATTCATCCGATGGTTTTAATATACGCTTTAATTTGGATGCGTTCCTTAGTGAAATTAGTTCATCGTGGGTTCCATGAAAAATGCTTATTGGTGCAGTAACTTTTGAAATATATTCATAAGTTGGCAATTGATAATGAATCATTTGTTTTACGGGGTACATCCACAATAAGTTATTTACTAAAGAGGCTAGACCATAATAGGGAGTTTCTAATATTAATCTTTTGCAATCTCTTATTGACGCAAGTTGAGTGGCAATACCTGTACCTATTGATTTTCCATAAATAATAATTGAATTAGGTAGATAATTAACTCTTGCTAGCTTGTACATTTGTAAAGCAGTTTCATATAATATTGCTTCAGTTATTTTTCCTGTAGATTTACCAAACCCTGGGTAATCTATCATCCAAACTTCGTAATTTTTTTTGGTGAAATTATTAGCGAAAGGTGCATAGCGACTTATATTAGTTCGATTTCCATGAAAATACAGTACCACCCCTTTTGAGATAGAATCTACTGCTGGAAATTGAATAATATTGATATTGATTGCTTCATCAATTGGTATAAATAATTCTTTATATGGTTGGTTAAAATGGTAAACACTATCTTTTTGAACTACAACTGGATGAAATAGTAATAGGTCTTGTAAAAGATAAAGTGCAATACCAATAACAGCATATACAACTATTATTAGTTTACCCCATTTTACTATTTTCTGTTTATTCACTTTATAAAAGTTGTATCAGTTTGAACATTAATATTTTAGAATATCTCTAATAAAATTATGGTATTCTGGATAGGAGGGAAGGTTATTATGTCCACCTCCATGAATGCGAATAAGCGTAATTTTATGGGGATTAAATTGCTGTAATTTTTCGCTGTGTTTTATAGGTATTAACCAATCTTTTGTTCCATGAATAATATACGTATGGCAATTTACTTTTCTAATCCATTGATCAGTTTGTAATTTAAAGCGTAATGTAAGTCGGTGAGGAATAAAAGGAGTAAATCGCTCAGCTACTTTAATAAAACTATAGTAAGGAGCATCAAGTATTAAGTAACGAGGAGAGTTGTCTGCGGCAATTTTTGTAGCAAAACCACTCCCTAAACTTCTTCCATATACAAGAATATGGTGTTCGTTGTATTTTTCCTTTAATCGTTCATAAACAAACTGCATATCTGCTAACATGGCTTTTTCTCCTCTTTTTCCAGTACTCTTTCCAAAGCCTCTATAATCAACCAAAACCACATCATATTGAAACCTAAAAAAATCCTTTGCATATTTTGCCCAACCTTTTATACTTCTAGAATTACCATGGAAGTAAAGAATAAGGCCCTTTGGTTCAGCAACATAAAAGTGCAATCCATTTATTCTAACACCAGGTTCAATATCAAAAAAAAGCTCTTGGAATGGGGCATCATATTCAAACTTAAAATCTTGATGTAGTTTTTCTGGTTTAAAAATCAAACGCTCTTGAACCAAATAACCTATTATGATAATTAGTAAGTATCCAATGATGATATAAATAAGTGTTGGCGACAATAATCTATAATTATTTATTCAAAATCGTTTTCCTCAGTGAATACTCTTGTGAGGTTCAATTTAGAAACTGGTGCAACAATTAATGGAAATTTTTCAACAGTTACATTGCTTGGATCGAGTCCAAAACCTCTCTCCTCTCCCAAACTAATTTCTTTAAGCCAGAAATACAATTTCATTACTATTCTTTCAAAAATTGGTAATTCGTTGTCTTGACTTAAATATTTTTCCAAAACAATGAATTGAAAATCACCGACTATATTATTTTTTTCTAAACTTTCATAGCGGCTAGTAATATTTACTTCTTTATTTTTTACTAGCTCTTCCACTACCTTACGGAACATTAAATTAATCCTTTGCTCTACTCTAAAACCAACCCTGAATTCTATTCGAATAATATCATTTGGAATAATATGGTGTACTGAAAATTCTGATGTATATGGTTCATCCAAAACATCTACATGCACAAACCAATATATATCAGAACGTTTCGGTTTTTTATTAAGAATAGAATAGATAATTTTATGCTCAATTTCATTGGGGTTATTGGCACTTGTCATATATACTAAGTGCGTAGCGTGTTTAGGAATGGTTTTATCATTACTCAATTCCTGAATCATGTGAATATAATGTTCTAGTCGAACAAATTCTATGTATCTATTTTTGATTTTTCTACTCCTAAACCAAACATACATTACTGCAAATAAGCCGCCACCTACAATAAAAGTAACGTAACCGCCATGCATGAATTTTTGAAGATTGGCAATAAGAAATCCCATTTCTATGCTTAAATAAACTATTAAATAAACATAAATCCAAACTGGGAAAACTCGTTTACTAACTAAATAATTAGCAAATAAAATTGAGGTACTAATCATGCACATGGTAATTGCTAAGCCATAAGCAGCTCCCATATTAGCAGATTTCTGGAAGTATAGTACAATACCAACACATCCAATAAATAAAAGCAAGTTGATCCCTGGAATATACAATTGCCCTTTTTCTTCGGTTGGGTAATGAATTTTCATCTTAGGCCATAAGTTCAACCTCATTGCTTCACTTATTAAAGTGAAAGAACCAGAAATTAATGCCTGGCTCGCAATAATTGCTGCTAAAGTGGATATAACTATGCCCGCTAACTTAAACCATTGAGGCATGATGCCAATAAATGGATTGAATCCGTTGGCCATTACTTCATGCGGTATAATTTGATTTTTGAAGTTGGCCAATAGCCAAGCTCCCTGACCTAAATAATTGAGAATTAAACTTGTTTTTACAAAAATCCATGAAACCCTGATATTTTCTTTGCCGCAATGCCCTAAATCGCTATATAAAGCTTCTGCTCCGGTGGTACAAAGAAAAACCGCACCAAGTAGCCAAAACCCTTTTGGATATTTGGTAAGTAATTCTATAGCGTAATGTGGACTGAATGCTCTGAATACATGCATTTCATCAAATAAGTGACTAACACCTAAAACTGCCAACATGGTAAACCAAAGTGCCATCATAGGACCAAAAAACTTACCAATTGATGCTGTGCCAAATTGTTGTACAACAAACAGTAAAGCAATAATGCTAATTACAATCGTAATAATAGTGCTTTGTTGAATATCTTTCAAAGCGTGTAACTGCCTTAATCCTTCTATTGCTGAGGTTACAGTAATTGGTGGAGTAATAATACCATCTGCTAATAAGGCGGCACCGCCAATCATTGCTGGCACAACCAACCATTTCCTTCTTCGTCTTACCAAAGCATATAAACTAAAAATACCCCCTTCTCCTTTATTATCAGCTTTGAGCGTTAATATCACATATTTTACGGTGGTTTGTAGGGTTAATGTCCATATTATACAGGACAAAGCCCCAATAATAAGTTCTTCTGTAATTGCTTTTTCACTGATAATTTCGTTTAAAACATACAATGGTGAAGTACCAATGTCGCCGAAAATAATTCCAAGGGCGATAATAAGACCGGCCGAGGTTGCTTTGTTGAAATTTTTGCTCACAAGAAATGCTTTGTAACTTGAATTGAGAACAGATATTTAACAAATGTATGAGTAAATTGATTACAATATGTAAAGTGGTCTTACCGTACATTTGGTATATAAAGTTGATGCTAACTATGAAAAAAACAATTACTTTTTTATTTATAGTCCTTTTAATAGGAATTTTCTCTTCAAATGCACAACAAATTATTTTTTCTGAGCCTGAACGAGATGATGCTAAAACCCTCAACTTCGAAATTTTAGGAAAGATGGATGGCAAAATTTTGGTATATAAAAATACAAGAGAACTTCATCAGATATGCATTTATGATACCGAAATGAAGTTAATTGAAAAGGTGAAATTAGATTTCCTCTCAGAAAAAGGAAAAGTATTAAGTACAGATTTTATTGTTTACAGCGATTTTGCTTATTTGTTATATCAATATCAATATAGAAATACTGTATTTGCTATGGCTGTAAAACTAAACGCTAATGGCAGAAAAATTGGTGATCCTGTTTCATTAGATACTACTAATATCAATTATAATGTTGAAAACAAGATTTATACTTTTATTAATAGTGAAGACAAACAAAAAATTGCAACTTTTAAAATAAGTACGAAAAATGAAAAAGAGCATGGTTTTACAAGTATCATTTTCGATAAAATGTTGAATCAATTAGAAAAAGTAAAAGCACCTATTGCAATGCCGGAAAGAAATGATTTTTTAAGTGAATTTGGCATTAGTAATGATGGAGAAATTGTTTGTTTGAAACAGTCTGGAACTAGTCAAAACGATAATATTAATAAAGTAAGTTTATTAATAAAACCTTTTGGTAGTATATCATTTAAAAATAACAGCTTAGTTATAAATAAAATATTTTTAGATGACATAAGAATAAAAATCGACAATCTAAATAAGCATTTCATTATAACTTCTTTTTTTAGTAAAATTAGGAAAGGCAATATAGATGGCATTTATTATACTTTATGGGATGCTAATAGTAACAAAGAATTACTTAATGCAACTACTACTTTTACTGATGAATATAGAGCAGACATTAAAAATGATGCTCAATTAAAAATGGCATTCAATGATTTTTACCTTAAAAACTTAATTCTAAGAAAAGATGGGGGATTTATGATTATTGCAGAAGCAGAATATGTTACAACCAGAGGTAATACGCTTAATAGATGGGACTATATGAATGCACCTTTTAATTCATTTGGAGGAGGAATGTTTAATAATTATTCATATAATTTTGGTTCTTTATATCCTTGGAATAATGGGTATAATAATTATGGAGGTATGGGTAATTTTTCAGGTAATAATTCAAAGCAATTTTATGCCGATAATGTTGCTATTATATCATTTGAGCCTGATGGGAAAATGGAATGGAGTAATGTGATACGTAAAACACAAAACGATGATGAAACCGATAATTTCATCAGTTATGGGATTGTAAATAGTGGGGATCAAATACATTTTCTATTTAATATTCAAGATAAAAAAAGCAGTATGCTTACAGATCAGTCTATTTCTCCAGTAGGTCAAATTGATAGAAGTCCAACTATAAAGAATCTCGATATGGGATATAATTTTATGCCCAAGCATATTAAGCAAGTTGGATTAAGACAGGCTATTGTTCCATGTATTTACAGGGGGTATACTATTTTTGCTAAAATTGATTTTTAAATTATCGCCGTGGTTTTTTTGTTTAGAGATAAGTCGGTTATTAATATATTATTCTTAGTTATATTAAGTATAGCAGTCCATTTTCATTTTTTAATTAGCGAACCTTTGTTAATTACTTCTAGTAATGATGGATATATTTCTTTTATCCTGAAACAGTACTTTTCTAAATTTGGCCCAAGCTTTTTATTCGTTATTTATATATTGTCATTGTTAATTCAAGCGGTTCGATTTAATTTATTATTAAATGAGTTGAAAATGTTTCAACAGTCTGGATATACAGTAGGGATGACCTATATTTTACTTTCAGGTTTTGCTACAGCTTGGTGTAATATTTCAGCAGTATTATTTGTCAATTTTTTACTGATTTGGTTATTTACTAAGATGCTTAAAATGTATAACCACCCAAACCCTAAAACATTAATATTTAATATTGGACTGATTGTAGGGACTTCGATTATTGGTTATCATCCAATAGCATTAATGATTTTGGTTATACTTTTTGCATTAGGCATTATGCGATCTTTTAAAATTCAAGAATGGTTTATTTTATTAATGGGTTTGATTATTCCCTACTATTTTTTGGGATCCTATTTATTTTTAAATAATCAGTTGAATAGTTTTTTTAGCTACTTTCCAAGTTTTCAATTCGTTGTACCATTTATTCAATTAAATACAGCTTTTACTATTTGTATAATTGTTTTGTCTATAGCTTTTATAGCTGGTCTTTATTATTGGCAACAATACAATAGTAGGTTAGTAATTCAATTAAGAAAAAATTGGAATACTATTTTATTAATGTGTTTAGTATTGCTATCAGCTCCATTTGTTTTTAAGCAAGGAGGCATTCAATCGGCCTTTTTGTGTTTAGTTCCTCTATCTGCCATGGTATCCAATGCTTTTTCGTTTCC
>JAYVRC010000197.1:0-2299 GCA_043776615.1 Sphingobacteriia bacterium | reverse complement strand
TTGTTGCAATTATTATTATTGCAGCACATAGTACCAGCAGATTCATGGCGGTTACTGTTATGCAACAATTACCCTATGTTCAGGATATAGATACAAGTAAAAGTAAACCATTAGCTGATAGAGTTCTAAACTTAAAAGAACTAATTGTATTATCAATTGGAGCATTAATTACACTTTGGTTAGTGTATATTATTATAGCACCAGCAAATTTAAATCCTACTCCTTTTTCAATTCGGCTTAGCACAGCTTCTATTTATCTTTTCCCTTTATTTGTTTTATTAATAATGTTACCTGCTATTATAATCCGTTATTTTGCAGGACGATTTTTTGTTAAATGGATTGGTGGTTATACCGGTGATTGTTTAGGTGCAACTCAACAACTTTGTGAAATTGGTTTTTATATAGGATGTTTATTATTATGGAGATTTATTTAATACGACATACAACACCATTAATTGAGAAGGGAATCTGTTATGGACAAACCGATCTTGATATAACCGATAGTTTTGAGGAAGAAGTGAGCATGATTCATCCTCATTTACCAACATCTAATATCAAAGTATACAGTAGTCCTTTACAGCGATGTTCAAAATTAGCCAATGCCCTCTACAGTTCCGAAATTATTGAGTACCACGATGAACTGATGGAATTAAATTGTGGCGACTGGGAAATGCAAAAATGGGACGAGATTCCAAAATCAGCAATTCAACCCTGGATGGATGATTTTGTAAACATAACAGTTCCCAATGGCGAAAGTTATGTTTTACTTCATGAGAGAGTAGTGAATAAGTTTGAAGAAATTAAAGGCAGGGGTGAGAATGCAGTGATAGTAGCACATGGAGGAGTACTAAGAAGTATACTTTCCTATATTACGAATACGACACTTAAAGAATCGTTCGATGTATTTACATTGCATTATGGTTGTGTGGTAAAAATCACCATCAATGAAAATGAAATGAATCACCAACTATTGTATAATTATTCAAGGCAAGGAAAAGAATGGCATAGGCCAACCACTTAATTAGGATTTATCATAAATTAAACCTTTCATCATGAATATTCAGATAGATGAATTACTCACCATCACTTTTACACTCTTCGCTGTAATTGATGTAGTTGGTTCAATTCCCTTACTAATATCATTGAAAGAAAAAATGGGTGGGATTCGATCTATGCAAGCAACCCTTTTTTCAGGTGGCTTGATGATTTTATTTTTATTTGCCGGGAAACCGTTTTTAAAAATTTTAGGACTCGATGTAAGATCATTTGCAGTAGGTGGTTCTGTAGTTATTTTTTTATTGGGATTAGAAATGGTATTGGGTCATGAAATTTTTAAAGGCGACGCCAATGCAAAGTCTGGAACCGTTGTACCAATTGCATTCCCCATTATCGCAGGAAGTGGAACGCTAACCACCATCATGTCGTTAAAAGCCAATTATGATGAGCTATATATATTAGCAGGTATTTTAATTAATTTGGTAATTGTGTATATAACATTAAGATCTTTAACAATGGTAAAACGTGCACTTGGCGAATCTGGCTTGCTGGCAGTAAGAAAATTCTTTGGAGTAATTTTATTGGCTATTGCAGTTAAAATATTCAGTACCAATATCTCCGTTTTTGGGAAATAAATAAACATAATTGCATAAAACAGTAAAAAAATATTGGTCTTTATTTTTACAAAATTTTGAGTTAATTATATGGGTAACTACTATAATTATTTTATTTTTTCTTCCAGAAACACCTGGGCAATCACTTTGCATTTTTAAAGCAATAGGATTTAATCGTTGCCTTGGTTGTGGTATAGGAACTTCAATGCATCATGCACTTAATTTTGAGTTTGCGCAATCATTTGTAGATCATCCAATGGGAATATTCGCTGTTTTAATTATATTTATAAGAATAATAAAATTAATTCTACATAAAACAACAAACCATGCAACCAAATTTAATTAATCTTATCCCAGCAATTGAAGGTGAAGAACTGGTATTTCTACAAAATTTCACTCAAAATTTAACCCCTGATCAGTTTAAGAATTTCGTTATGGTATACAATGGTAAAAGAAGAAAGACCGATCATATACTTTTGGGGTGCTTAATAGGATTTGTAGGAGTTGCGGGAGTTCAACGTTTTATGGTTGGACAAATAGGCATGGGAATTTTATATTTATTTACAGGTGGACTTTGTTTAATTGGAACCATTGTTGATATAATAAATCACAAAAAACTAGCTTTTGAATTTAACCAGCAAATGGCGAGAGAATCAATGGCAATGGTACATTCTTTTCAGTAAAATCTT
>JAYVRC010000196.1:0-2300 GCA_043776615.1 Sphingobacteriia bacterium | reverse complement strand
TAATCACTTGAACATAACGGAAAACTGATTCATTTATTCAATAGCAAAGCGTATATTTCTCAAATAGAAAGCCCCTCGTAGAAACGAAGGGCTTTTTTTCGATTGCTTGCCATTATAAGAAATTCTTTATATATATTATTATATTGTAAAAATACGTAAAAAATATTATAAAAAGTAAATTATTATTAAAAAAAATATAAAATTTTTAATAATAAAATGCATATTGATAATAAAAAATTAATATAGAATTAATTATAATATAATAATAGGAACAAATTAAACCTGAATTCTTCCTGGATATACCTGTAAGGCTTTAGCTAAACAGTCCATTGCTTTATCAATATCCTTCAAGTTTAATACATACGCTAGTCTTACTTCTTGTTTTCCTAAACCTGGTGTTCCATAAAATCCTGTAGCTGGCGCTAACATTACAGTTTGATTTTCAAAGGAAAACTCTTCTAATAGCCATTGACAAAATTTATCTGCATCATCAATTGGTAATTTAGCAATAGCATAAAAAGCACCTCCGGGATTAGGGCAAAATACACCTTCCATGTTATTTAATCTTGTTACAATTAAATCCCTTCGAGCTTGATATTCGGCTTTGGTAGTATCAAAATAATTGGCGGGCAAATCAATGGCAGCTTCTCCTGCAATTTGTGCAAAACTTGGCGGGCTCAATCGGGCCTGTGCAAACTTCATCACAGCATCTAAAACTTGTTGATTTTTTGTTACCAATGCCCCAATTCTACCCCCACATGCACTATATCTTTTGCTAATTGTATCCATAATAATTACATGATCATCTACACCAGTTAAATGCATTGCGCTTACTTGTTCACCACCATAACAAAATTCTCTGTAAGCTTCATCAGAAAATAAATACAAATTGTATTTAATGATTAAAGCTTTTAATTGTTCCATCTCTTCTCTGCTGTATAAATAACCAGTTGGATTATTGGGATTACAAATAACTATCGCTCTTGTTTTTGAAGTAATTTTTGCTTCAAATGCTGCAATTGGAGGAAGTGCAAAACCTGTTTCAATTGTTGATGTAACTGATACTACTTTAACTCCAGCAGCAACTGCAAAACCATTGTAATTTGCATAAAAAGGTTCTGGAATAATTACTTCATCTCCCGCATCTAGGCAAGCTAAAAATCCAAATTGTATCGCTTCGCTTCCACCAGTAGTAATGATAATTTGCTGGTGATTTACATCAATACCAACTGAATGATAATATTGTACTAATTTTTTTCGATAACTCTCATTACCTGCACTATGGCTGTATTCTAGTACTTTAAAATCGCTCTGACGCACTGCGTCTAAAATTGCTTTGGGCGTTTCTATATCAGGTTGACCAATATTTAAATGGAATACTTTAGTTCCTCTTTTCTTTGCAGCTTCTGCATAAGGTACTAATTTTCTTATTGGAGATGCTGGCATGGCAATGCCCCTTTGGCTTATCGCTAACATATGCAATTAATCAATTTATAAATAAAGTATTATTTCTTTTTAACTTCTACAACTTCACCAGTTATAGTAAGCGTATATGGCTGATTAGAATGCGCAAATTTTACATCCACATTTTTTTTAAATGTACCCATTGAAGCCGCATTGTAAGTAACTTTTATAGTACTCGATTTTCCAACAGCAATTGGGGCATTCGAATAAACAGGTTTAGTGCAACCACATTCTGCATTAGCGAATTCTATTACAACTGGTTTTGTTGACTTATTGGTATAATTAAACACATAAGTTGCAGGGATATCTTTTTTAATTTTTCCAAAATTGTGCTTTGTTTCTTTAAAGCTAATATCAGCTTGCGAAAAAAGAGTAACACTTAAGAAAATACCCAAAAAAAACAAAAATGACTTCATAAATTAAAATTGAAATAAGATAAATTTATTGTTGTTGAACTCCTTCACCTGTAAAGCTTACTTGTTTTACAATTCCACCAGATAATATTATATCGGTAAATCTTGTAAATGATCCAAGTACACTTCCATTAAATTGAATTAATATTTTAACTGTTTCACCCGGTCCAAATTTTTGATTGGGGGTAAAATTAGGCGTAGTGCATCCGCATCCAGCCCTTGCAGTTTCTAAAGTAAGTGTGTCGTTTCCGGTATTGGTTATTTCAACAGTATATTCAACAGGTTTGCCATAAGTTATTTTCCCCATTTCGTATTTATCGTTTTTAAGGGAAATTGACTGTGCTTTAACTCCAATTGAAACAGCAAATAATGCTGTTATTAGCATAAAATATTTCATAGTTATATCTTTAAGGCATAAAATTA
>JAYVRC010000195.1:0-2310 GCA_043776615.1 Sphingobacteriia bacterium | reverse complement strand
ATTCGCATCTTACTAAATAACTAAATGATAGCGATCCACAAAGTAAATTTCCTTTCCATTTTTTAAAAGTATTACTTGTAATAAAAGCCATCCCTGATGGACCAATTGAAGGTGTCCAAAAATGAATTGGTGTTTCTAAATCAGCTCTTAATGGATTATTAGAAATTATAACCCCATCATAGTTAGTTCCAAATGAAACAATAGGCCAACCGTAGTTTGCTCCTTTTTTAAGGATATTTATTTCATCTCCCCCTTTAGGGCCATGTTCAGTTTCCCAAAGTTCTTTTGTTAATTTATTAAAAACCAATCCTTGAGGATTGCGATGCCCATAAGTAAAAACAGTAGTTGCTAAATTATTTCCACTTAAAACAGGATTATCACTTGGTATACCCCCAGATTCAGTTAAACGATGAACTTTACCCCAAACCGACTTAACATTTTGAGCATTCGTATTACTAGCATTAACTCCCCCGTAAGATCCAGTTCCTCCTTCTCCTACTGTAGCATAAACATATCCTTGATCATCGAACTCTATCCTACTTCCAAAATGACCATTCCATGTATTTGAACTTTCTGTTGTTAATAGATTTTGCCAACCACTAACCTTATTATCTACAATCTTAAATCTGGCTAAATTCCAATTAGCGCCACCACCTGTTAAAAATCCAGCATAAGTACAATAAACCCACCCTGTAATATTATAGTTAGGATGAACCCTAATATCAAGTAATCCACCTTGCCCAGCGGAATTAATGCTAGGAAGTCCGCTAATTTCAACAATTTCAGCAGCTTTTTTTAAATAAAGCTTGCCTTTTTTCTCGCCAAAAATAAAATCTCCATTAGGTAAAAAATCCATACCCCAGATAATTTCATATCCTGTTAATATGGTCTCCGTTTTTATAATAGGTTCAATTGTCAAATCAATCTGCTCATTTGCTTCTTTTTTTGAACAAGCTATAAGAAGAATACTTATAATTAAAAAATAAATTTTCATTAAATGAAGTTACTTAACTTAATATTCGTTCATCTATATACATCTTTAACTTTTTCAATTACCAACCTATATTTAACTTTGTATTATTAATTAAATGATTGCCATTATGAAAAAGACTCTATTATTTTTAACAGTATTATCAACCATTTTTGTTTCCAACTTATTTGCCAATCAATATAGTGATACTTCATTGGTTAAAAAAGTTCAGATTCTAGAGACAAAAGTTGCAGCGCAGCAAAAAGAAATTGATCAATTAAAAGCTAAAAAAGCGGTTGAGCCTATTTATATAATTGATCGACGTGGTTCTAAACAATTTATAAAAAAGACAGGTAACTAATTACCTTAACGCTTAATTTACGCTACAGCTTCTGTATTATTAATTGCAGCCGCTTTTTTATGTTGATATGGATTCATTTTGTACCTTACCACTATTATAATCCATTTTAATATGACTCATTTTTTTCGCTCAAAACTTTTAATACTTTTATTTGCTTGCATTGTTGCAGTCAACATTTTTGCTCAAACTAATCCATCCTACTACAAAGCACTTCAATGGAGAATGATAGGCCCACACAGGGGCGGCAGAACCGTTGGTGCTGTTGGTATTCCAAAGCAACCCAATGTTTTTTATATTGGTGTAAATAATGGAGGTGTATGGAAAACTACCGACTTCGGCAGAACCTGGAAACCTATTTTTGATGACCAGCCTACAGGCTCTATTGGCGATGTTGCAGTTGCTCCTTCTAACCCTAATACGCTCTATGTTGCTAGCGGTGAAGGTATTCAAAGGCCTGATCTATCCGTTGGAAATGGAATGTATAAATCTACTGATGCTGGCAAAACATGGCAGCATTTAGGTTTAAGCGACGGTCAACAAATAGGTGGAATATCCATCGATCCAACAAACGAAAATCGCGTTTTTGTTGCGGTTTTAGGTCACCCCTATGGTTCTAATACCGAACGTGGTGTTTTTAGAACAACTGATGGAGGTAAAACATGGGACAAAGTTTTGTACAAAGATGAAAATACCGGTGCTGTGCAGGTTACTATTGATCCAGTAAATCCGAATATTGTATATGCAGATTTATGGGCAGGGCGACAAGGTCCATGGGAAAACGGTGCATGGAATGGCGCCGAAAGCGGACTCTATAAATCAATTGATGGAGGAAATAATTGGAAAAAATTGGTGACAGGCCTTCCTACTGTGGCACAAGGACTAGGAAGAATTGGATTTTGTATTGCTCCTAGTAATACCAAAAGAATGTATGCAACAGTTGATGCAGGCGATAATGGTGGCATTTTTAGAAGCGATGATG
>JAYVRC010000194.1:0-2317 GCA_043776615.1 Sphingobacteriia bacterium | reverse complement strand
TGGTACTATTTCCACTTACTCTTGTACTTAAAGCATTTAATCCAACATTTGCATTGGCTATTTTCCCAGCCATGAATTTTCGCAAATCAATTGGATTGAAATCGCCAATACCCATTTGCTGAATCGCAGAAGTTGCATAGTTTGCATTGAATTTATCTGCTAAGCCGTATAAGCTTGTACCACCTTTTTTAAATCCAGTTAAAATAATTTCATCTTGCTTAAAATTGGTATTTTTTACAATAATTCTGGTTCCATTGCTATATTGTAATTCAGTAATTCCTAAAACATCATTTGTTGTTTCTTTGACCAAAGTTCCTGCAGATGGTTTTATTTTTAATAAACTAGTTGCTAAAGCTTTCTCTTCATAGGCTTTAATAGGCGATTTGCTAATATTTTCTATTGCAGTTAAAAATGCATTGTTTGTAGGAATAGGTGTATCAGACTTTTCTGGTCCTTGAATGCTAGCAAATACTTTTTCATTTTGCTTTAATTCATTGGCTATTGCATTTACTTCTTCTAGTTTTATACCAGGCAATAGTTCTTTAGCATAATTGTATTCTGTTTCAATTCCGGGGCTAGGTTCTTGTTGTAAAAAATACTGAATATATTCTTCTATAATTTGCTCCGATGGCGTTTTATCGCGGTTATTATAACTTCTCTCAATTGATGCTAGTTGAGATTTTTTAGCCCTATCTAATTCATCTTGCGTAAAACCGAATTTCTTTACTCTTTCTACTTCTATTAGTAATGCGTATAATGCTGTATCAATTCCTTTTTTACTAGGAATCGCTACATTAATAAATCCTACGTAACCTCTTGCTTCAGAACCAAAACCTGCACCAGCACCAACAAAAGGAGGATTGGCGCTTTGAGATAATTCACTCATGCGCTGATTAAGCATAGAGGTAAACATATTCTTAATTAATGACTCTTTTCTATAATCCCCTATAGTTACTTCAGTTTTTGATGGAACTGCCGCATAGTTTAATTGTATTCTATAATTGGTAGCTTCTTTATCAGTTACAATTAGTGTTTCATTTTTTGTTCTTAAAGGTAATGCAGGAGCAATTCTTGGACGAGGGTTAACTGGGTTTTTTAAACCACCAAACATTTCTTGAATCATCTTCTCTGTCGCAGCCACATCTATATCACCTACAACAACTACTGCCATTAAATTAGGACGATACCAGTCGCGGTAAAAACGTTTTATAGCATCGTATTTGAATGCTTTTAAAATACTGTCCTTCCCAATTGGTAGTCGTTGCGCATATTTAGAACCTTCATATTGTTTAACATACACTTTTCTTCCCATTCTATCATCTGCTCCTTTACCCGATCTGCTTTCTTCTAAAACAACACCACGTTCATCATCAATTTGTTTATTTTCAAAAGTAACAGTTGAAGCCCAATCCTGCAATACTTGCATCCCTTTTTTAAAGTTGGTGGGATCACTTAATGGGATAGGAAGTATGTAAACTGTTTCATTAAAGCCAGTATAAGCATTTAAATCAGCCCCAAACTCAACCCCAATACTTTGTAAGAAACTAACTAGTTCATTTTTCTTGAAATTCTTTGTTCCATTAAATGACATATGTTCTGTAAAGTGTGCCAACCCCTGCTGATCATTGTCTTCTAAAATAGAACCAGCATTTACAACTAAACGCAATTCAACTTTTTTCTCAGGCTTTTGATTGGCCCTAATAAAATACGTAAGGCCGTTAGCTAGCTTGCCCGTTTTTACTTTAGAATCAAAAGGAATTTTGTCGGTTAAATTTAATTGTGCATTACTTGAAAAAAGAATCAGCATTGCAAATAGATTCAGTAGAATTTGTTTTTTCATAAGATATTGATTTGATGCAATTTTAAATAATTTTATTGATAGTTTATCTACAACATTATAGCTAATAGCTATATTAAATATTGAAGTTGTTAATTGATAATTTTACTGTAAAACTTCAGTAATTGGTTTCCCAATATTGCCACTTGGCATTTGAATATGGAGTAATGCAGCTATGGTAGAGGCAATATCATGCATATACACTTCTCTATTAGAGCTGCCTTGCTTAATTCCCCAGCCATACCATAATAAAGGAATATGCGCATCATAAGGATACCATAATCCATGGGTAGTTCCAGTTGCTCCTCCATCTATATAACCAGGCTTTAAGATAATTTGAATATCACCACTTCTATTATAGAAAAATCCATTCGCTAATTTTTCTCTTAAAACTTGCGGCATTGGTGATGTAAGTATTTCTGATGTTGGGAAAGCGTTTAAAACGGCATCCATTTTTAGAAAGTATTGAATCACCATATT
>JAYVRC010000193.1:0-2325 GCA_043776615.1 Sphingobacteriia bacterium | reverse complement strand
CCAAAAGTAAAAACAAACTCCAGCGCAAAAAAGCGTTTTAAAGTGACCGGTACAGGAGAAATCAGTTTTCAAAAAGCGTTCAAGCGTCACATCCTTACAAAAAAATCTAAGAAGCGTAAACGTGCTCTTAGCAAGAAAGGTATTGTTGGATCAACCAACAAAGATTTTGTTCTTCGTTTATTACGCCTTAAAGGTTAATTAACCGCTTTTAAAACAGATTATTCATCACGGTTAGCTCAGCTAACTTCAAAACATTTAATATGCCACGTTCAAAAAATGCAGTTGCATCTAGAGCCAGGAGAAAAAAAATCCTACACCAAGCAAAAGGTTTCTACGGAAAACGTAAAAACGTTTATACCGTTGCAAAAAATATCCTTGAGAAAGGATTAACTTACAGTTATGTTGGTCGTAAATTAAAAAAGCGTGAATACCGTCAATTATGGATTGCACGTATTAACGCAGCAGTAAGAGAAGAAGGATTAACTTATAGCCAATTCATTAATAAATTAAGTGTTAAAGGGATCGACCTTAACCGTAAAGTTTTGGCTGATTTGGCAATGAATGAGCCAGAAAGTTTTAAAGCTTTAGTTGCTTCAGTTAAATAATAATTTCAATTAAAATAGATTTCTAAGCCGGTTGCAATTGCTTCCGGTTTTTTTTATTTCCACAATCAACTACAAGGACTATTTTTGCAACTTAAAAGCAAGTTTCTTCAATGAATAATACCTACACTTCTCTGGTAAACCAGACATTTCACTTTCCACAAGAAGGATTTGATCTAAACGACGAAGGCTACCTTCAATTTAACGAAGTAGATATCAAAAATTTAATTGATAAACATGGTACACCATTGAAGCTAACGTATTTGCCTAAAATTGGAATGCAAATTAATAAGGCAAAAACTATGTTTGCCAATGCATTTAAAAAACACAAATACGAAGGGGAATATTTTTATTGCTATTGTACAAAAAGTTCTCACTTTTCGTTTATAGTAGAAGAAACTTTGAAACACAATATACACCTGGAAACTTCTTATGCATATGATATTGAGATCATTAACCGTTTATATCAGCGTAGAAAAATAAATAAAGAAACATTTATTATTTGTAATGGGTACAAACAAAAAAATTACACTTCAAGAATTGCTAAATTAATTAATACTGGATTTAAAAATGTAGTTCCAATTTTAGATAATAAAGAAGAATTATTAGCATATAAAAAGTCGGTAAAGCAGCCATTTTCATTGGGCATTAGAGTTGCCGCAGAGGAAGAGCCTAACTTTCCATTTTATACATCAAGATTGGGTATTAGAGCAAAAGATATTTTAGAATTTTATGTTGATGAAATTGAAGGATATGAGGAGAAATTTCAACTTAAAATGTTGCATATTTTTTTAAATAAAGGAATTAAAGATGATATTTATTATTGGAGTGAATTAAATAAGATCATCAATCTTTATTGTCAGTTAAAGAAAATTTGTCCAGAACTAGATTCAATTAATATTGGAGGTGGATTTCCGATAAAACATTCTTTAGGTTTTGAATATGATTATCAATTCATGATTAATGAAATTGTTGGAAATATTAAAAAGGCTTGCAAAAAAGCAAAAGTACCTATGCCAAATATTTACACTGAATTTGGCAGTTTTACAGTAGGAGAGAGCATGGCTCATATTTATAGTGTAATTGGTCAAAAAATTCAAAATGATCGGGAGTGTTGGTATATGATAGATTCATCTTTTATTACTACTTTACCAGATACTTGGGGAATAGGAGAGAAATTTTTAATGCTACCTATTAATAAATGGGATAATGAATATCAACGTGTAGTTTTAGGGGGTATAACCTGTGATAGTCATGATTATTATGATTCGGAAGAGCACATTAACGAAGTTTTTTTACCTAAATTAACCACTACCGACAAAAAGGAAGAACTTTCCAATAAAGAAGCATTGTATGTTGGGTTTTTTCATACAGGTGCTTACCAAGATCAAATAAGTGGATATGGTGGAATTAAGCACTGTTTAATACCCTCTCCTAAACATGTAATTGTAGAAAAAGACAAGACCGGAAAATTAATTGATTGGGTTTATGCAAAAGAACAAACCGCTCAAAGCATGCTTAAAATACTAGGTTACCTTAGGTAGAGTTAAGAGATAAGAATCAAAAGATAAGAGGTAAAAAATAAGAGATAAGAATTAAAAATGAAGAAAATAATTGCTGTAATTTTATTGTTGATGCTTCAAAGTAATTTTTTGTCAGCGCAATTAGCAACTGATTCAGTTAAAGCTACTATTAACCAGCTTTTCGAAGCAATGATTGAAGC
>JAYVRC010000192.1:0-2328 GCA_043776615.1 Sphingobacteriia bacterium | reverse complement strand
GATTAGAAACAGCTTATTTTAGGTTTAACAAAGAAGAAGATCCAAAAAAATTATACAATACACTTTCATTATCATTGATTGGATCAACCATTTTATTCACAGGGATTATATATTTATTTAGAGGAAATATTATTGGATGGGCTAATTTACAAACTCATCCAGAATTTATAACATGGATGATTGCAATTATTTTTTTCGACGCTATTAGCACATTGGCATTTGCAAGGTTAAGATTAGAAAACCGACCTCGAAAATTTGCATTAGTAAGGCTTTCAAGCGTATTTATCAATTTATTAAGTGTACTATTTTTCATAGGAATTATTCCAAGTTATGTATCAAAACACCCTGATAGTAGTCTATCATTTTTTACTCAAAATAATATTGGCATAGGTTACTACTTGCTAGGAAATTTAGCAGGCAGTATACTAACATTTATTTTATTGTGGAAAGAGTTTAAGGAAATTAAATTTCAATTTAGTAAGGAGTTATGGAACAAAGTAATGAGCTATAGTTACCCTTTAATTATTGTAGGCATGGGAGGAATGGTAAACGATATGTTGAGTAGATTAATATACCAACATGTAGTAGATCTTCCGTTGGAAGCAGCCAAACATGAATTAGGAGTATTCGCAAACATATTTCGAATTGCAGTATTAATAACTATTTTAATACAAGCATTTAGAATGGCTGCTGAGCCATTTTTCTTTAAACAAAGTGGAGAAGAAAATGCACAAAAAGTATATGCAAGGGTGATGAAATTTTTTGTTATAGCCTGTTGTTTTATGTTTTTATTCATCAGCTTGTTTATCGAAATATTTGCTTGGTTCTTTACAGCCATTCATAAACCTTTATGGACAGAGGGCCTTTATATAGTTCCATTATTGGCTTTGGGAAATGTTTTTTTAGGTATTTATTATAACCTGAGTATTTGGTATAAAGTAACTGATCAAAATAAAATGGGCGCTTATATTACCCTTGCTGGAGCTATTATTACTGTTGGTTTAAATATTTTATTGATTCCTACACTTCATTATTTAGGAGCTGCCATTGCTACATTTAGTTGTTATTTTTTTATGATGGTAACCAGTTATATAATGGGACAACGATACTATCCTATTCCTTATCCTATTAAAAAATTAATTACTTACCTAATAACAATTTGTCTTTTGTATGCAGTTCATAAATCAATTTTATTTTTCTTCCCTCATTTATGGTTGGCTATTTTACTTGGAATAATTTTTATAGGATTATTTAGCATGCTTATTATTTGGGCAGAGAAAAAAGAATTACAACGAATACCAATATTTAAAAAAATAGTTTAACAATGGCAGAAGATTTATCAATACATGCTGGAAGTAAGGTTGAACAATACGAATCATTGATTCCACAAATAGAAGGACTCTTAACTGGAGAATCAGACTTAATAGCCAACCTTGCAAATATAGCAGCTGCATTAAAAGAACAGTTTGGATGGTTTTGGGTAGGATTTTATTTAGTAAAAAATGAACAGCTAGTATTAGGTCCGTTTCAGGGGCCAGTAGCTTGTACCAGAATTGCAAAAGGAAGAGGTGTTTGTGGAACAAGTTGGGCAAAAGCAACTACATTAATTGTACCAGATGTCGGAAAATTTCCTGGACATATTGCATGCAGTAGCATTTCTAAATCTGAAATTGTTGTGCCAATAATTAAGCAAGGAGAAGTAATTGGAGTATTAGATTTAGACAGTAGTGAATACAATGGTTTTGATGAAACTGATCAACACTATTTGGAACAGATAATTCAGCTAATTGCAGGTTAAATAAAAATTTCGTAGCTTTGTACTATTCATATAGGCTCTCGGTTAGGCTGGAATCTACTTCAGTGACAAGGTAATCCCCAAATAGTTAGGTTATATAGCATCTTAAAATTAGGTGTTCATTATTAAATACATTTTGTGTTATTCAAGCAATTACAATTAATTGAGCCCATTTTAAAGGCGCTCGAAGCAGAAGGGTATACTACCCCCACCCCCATTCAACAACAAGCAATTCCTTTGGCTTTAGAAGGCAAAGATTTACTAGGTTGTGCTCAAACAGGAACAGGTAAAACAGCAGCATTTGCAATTCCAATTTTACAATTAACTTATCAGGCTATTCAAAATGGCAATAGGTCTAAATCAATTAAAGCATTGGTATTAACACCAACAAGAGAATTGGCAATACAAATAGATGAAAGCTTTGCGGCTTATGGTAAATTTCTCTATTTAAAACACCAGGTTATTTTTGGTGGTGTTTCACAGGTCTCTCAAGTGAATGCATTACGCAATGGAGTAGATATTTTAGTAGCTAC
>JAYVRC010000191.1:0-2333 GCA_043776615.1 Sphingobacteriia bacterium | reverse complement strand
GTAGTATCAATTTCTTTTGCTTGAATTGCTTCATTAATCAAGGTCTTTTCTTTTTCAGCAAGCACCAATGAATCTGCATTTTTAAACCAATCAATTACTGGGCGCATATTAATAGTTGGTCTATTAAATTCATCGCCATATTTTGCATTAGCTTCCTTAAAACCTCCATTCCACAGATAAAATTGTCCATTATCTACACCGCCACCAAAATCAGTTCGATCGCCTGCTTTACCGGTAGCATCATAAGAAAAAGTAGATTTAGTTAATTCAATCCATTTTCCATTATCATTTTGTATCCATTGATTTCCAAACATGGCTTTACGTTCTAATTGTCCATTTACACCAACAAAATTTTCATTAAATGAATAAAGATTTCGCAGAGGCTTCCCATCAAAGGGAGCTTTAAAACTTGCAATAAGTTTCCATTTCTCTAATTCAGGAATGAAAAAATAACCTGTGTAAATAGTGGCATTTTTGGCACTATCAATTAAAGCAGTAACCAACATTTTATAAGTAGTTCCAGCTTTCCAGTTATACACTAAATGACTATGCCCACCTGTTCCTTCATTGCCAAAACCATCAGCAAATACATTCTCACCTTTAGCAATTAATTGCACTTTATTCAAATCTGCAACTTGGTTTCGATCAATAGCTTCTTTGCCTGCATCCCATACAGAAAAAATAACGCGACGCTCAGTGGAACTATTTACTTGAATTCCAAAATATCCTCTAGAAAATCCACATGACATATAATAGCTGTGAACAATATCAGCACCATCTGGAATAGTAATTTCGTTATAAAAAGAAAGCGCTTTTATGGTATCTGAAAGTGGATAACGAAGATGCACAGATGCTGCATTTCTTCTTGGCTTTGCATTTGTATGAATTCCTTCAGCTGCATCTCCCGATAATTCAATTGAAAGAATATCAGCAATAAAAACTTCAGTTCTTTTTTCTACACATGAAAGTTGAATCGCATAAAACCCTGTATCTTTTATTTCAACGGAACCTACTTTTATTTTCTTAAACGTTTTTGCGGAGGGTATATAAACTCGAAATGATTTTGAAGCAATGCTTAAGTTAACCCAATTTCCTGGGTGGTAATTTTTAGTATTTAACTTTATAGCTAGCTTACCTGGCTTTTTTATATGAAAATAATAGCAAATTATTTGATTGGTATTATTCCAGTTTTGTAACCCATTTTTTTCGGAAAACATATTTTCAGCATCCTGCTCTGATGGAATGGCATACCCTGTATACCCAGGTATAATAGTTGTTTGAGAATAAGCAACTATTGAAAGCAAGTGAAAGCAAAAAATTGAAAGACACTTATACATATTTTGGGTTTATGTTTTTAAACATTGAGCATATCTATTAAGATTGTAAAAAATCATCGAACCAAACTGGTTGATCTTCTTTACCAATTGGATTGTAATTAATATAAAGTTCGCCCCCTGCTTTAATTTCTTGGCATGTAATTATGGTAATTGTAAGTTCATCAAAATCCATTTCATAATTACAATTAAAGTGAACCGAATGGTTGTACATAGAAATATAACCTAAAGCAACAACTGCTTGACATCCATCTTCACCCCACTCAAATATATAATTATACAACATTGTTTGCTCAACTAAAATTCGATCTTCTGAATTTAATACCAACACTGGAGCAATTTCAATAGTTGTGTTAGCAGGGATATCTGCTGAAGTAAAAACCCCACGACCTTTTGTTAAAGATTGAGCAATATATAAAATTGGGAGTATCATTACTCGGCTTCCACATTGTGTTTCATATCATAAATCTGATCCTTATTTCCCAAAACGATAACTTTCATACCTTGAGAAATGACAATTGACCCTGGTGGATTTATAATAAATTTACCTTCCTCATCTTTTACACCTATGCAATTAACGCCAGTTTTTTTCCAATCCATTATAACCGATAAACTTTTGTCTCTTATTTCTGGAGGAAGTTTTTCATAACCAACCGATTCTATATTAATACTCTCCCCTTCTTCTCCACTCAAGTAATCAATAAATTCTACCACGTCTGGTTTACTCACTAAAGTAGCCATATGCGTTCCTCCAATTCTATCAGGCATAATTACACTATTTGCGCCGGCTTTTTTTAGTTTAATCACCGAATTGGCAAATGAAGCTCTACTTATAATATGTAAGTTAGGGTTTAAATATTTTGCTGATAAAACAATAAAAACATTGTCGGCATCTGTAGGTAACGCGCAAATTAAACATCGAGCTTTATTTATACCAGATTTTACCAGAACAGCATCATCAGTTGCATCACCGTTAATATATAAAAGAGATGGGTCTTC
>JAYVRC010000190.1:0-2336 GCA_043776615.1 Sphingobacteriia bacterium | reverse complement strand
GAACCCTGTATTGAGGAAGGGCTTGCACCATTACTTTATATTGTCGATCATATTTTATGAAATTGGTTTCATAAGTGCTTCCAATTAATGAAGAAAGGTTATCCATTGCATCTCCAACATTTATACCTTTTTGTTGGGCTTTTTCATAATCAACTACTAATTTATACTGTGGAAAACTTGCGCTGTAAAAAGAGAATACAGAAGAGAGCTCTTGTTTTTTATTTAATTCTGCAACAAAATTTTTGGTAACTGTTTCCATTAACTTATAATCACCAGTGCTTGCTTTGTCAAGTAATCTCAACTCAAATCCACCTGCAGCTCCATACCCAGGCACAGCAGGCGGGGGAAAAAATTCTATATTAGCTCCTTTGATATTTTTTGACTTTTCCTCCAACTCTTTCATCACTTCTTCTGTAGAATGTTTGCGCTGATCCCAATCTTTAAGATTTATTAAACAGCTACCTGAGTTAGATCCAGTTCCTTCTGATAATATTTCGTACCCAGCCATAGAAGAGACTGATTTAATATCTTCCATAGAAGCTGCAATTTTTTGCAATTGACCTGCAACTTCATCAGTTCTTTCTAAAGTAGAACCTGGAGGTGTAAGAATAATTGCATAAAACAACCCTTGGTCTTCATTTGGAATAAACCCAGACGGTACGCTACTACTTAATCCCCAAGTACCTAAACAGAATAATATTAGCGTTAAAAAAGTAACTACTCTCCTATTTACTATAAAACTGATTAATTTTTTATATTTTCCTTGAGTACTATTAAACCCTTTATTAAAGCTTGCTAAAAACCTACTCAGTATTGTTTTTTTGGGAGCATGTCCATGATTGTTTTTTAACATCATAGCGCACAATGCAGGAGTAAAAGTTAATGCAACTACACCAGATAAAATAATAGCTGTAGCCATAGTTACCGAAAACTGTCTATAAAAAATACCAACTGGGCCAGACATAAATGAAATTGGAATAAATACAGCAGCCATTACTAAAGTAATTGAAATGATGGCTCCTCCTATTTCTTTCATAGCCAATTTAGTTGCTAAAAGTGGATTCAAATTATTTTCTTCCATTTTAGCATGCACTGCTTCAACAACTACAATGGCATCATCTACAACAATACCAATAGCTAATACTAATGCAAATAAAGTTATCAAGTTTAGAGAGATGCCAAATAATTGCATAAAGAAGAAAGCACCAACTAATGAGACTGGAACAGCTATAGCAGGAATTAATGTAGACCGCCAATCTCCCAAGAAAATAAATACAACCAACGATACCAATAAAAAAGCTTCAATTAATGTATGTAATACTTTCTCTATTGATGCATCTAAAAATTTAGAAACGTCGTACCCAAGCTGATAATCCATACCTTTAGGAAAAGAGCTTTTTTTGATTTCCTCTAAGCGTTTTTTTACATTTTTAATAACTTGATTTGCATTACTACCATAAGATTGTTTAAGAACAATTGCAGCAGATGGCTTGCCATTTAATTTAGAATATAAATCATAATAAGCATTTCCAAATTCAATATCAGCAATATCTTTTAAGCGTAGTATTTCTCCAGCTGAATTAGATTTAACAATGATGTTTTCGTATTGTTCTTTTGTAGTGTATCTTCCAGGATACTTTAATACGTATTCAAAAGCTTGTGATGATTTTCCAGAGCTTTCACCTAGCTTTCCTGGAGAAGCCTCAAAACTTTGGTCGCCTAAAACCTTCAATACCTCTGCAGAAGATACTTTATAGGTAGACATTTTATCTGGCTTTAACCAAACCCTCATAGAGTACTCTCTGTTCCCAAGAACATCTGCAAATCCAACACCATCAACACGTTTCAATTCAGAGAGCAAGTTAATATCGGCAAAATTGAATAAGAAATTAATATCTAAATTGGGGTCATCGCTGAATATATTGATATACATCAACATATTTGATTCTTCTCTAGAAATTTTTATCCCTTCTCGAATTACAATAGGCGGTAATTTATTGGTAACTGATGCTACTCTGTTTTGAACGTTAACAGAAGCTACATTTGGATCAGTTCCTAATTCAAATACAACGTGAATAGTTGCTGTTCCATCATTACCACAATCAGATGAAATATATTTAACGCCGGGTATACCATTCAATGCGCGTTCTAATGGTATTGCCACCGCTTTAATCATTAATTCCCCATTTGCTCCTGGATACTCTGCATTGATATTTACTTTAGGCGGTGATATAGAGGGGAATTGAGTTACTGGTAGTTTTATCAACGCCAAACCACCTAAAAAAACAATGATGAGCGATATAACAATAGAAAGTACAGGTCGCTGTATAAATTTA
>JAYVRC010000189.1:0-2338 GCA_043776615.1 Sphingobacteriia bacterium | reverse complement strand
ATATTGTACAGCAAATGAAAATGCCCGATGGCGCAACATCAGATAGTATATCAATTGAATTTATTTATCAAAAAAATGGTAAGCAATTACAGTTTGATCAAGATCATTTTCCGGCAGATTTTGATTCGAGTTATTTATATATTGATCGAAAAGATAAAATAGTAAAAAAAGGGAATGGACTTAAGCCTTCAATAACTGATTTTTCATTGCAAACAACTAATCAAACAGATACCACAGAAGCTATTTTTCATGTGCCTGGTAAATATATTTTATTGATGGTATTAGACGGGAATAAAATAGAAAGGTGGAAACAAAGTTTAATAAAACTTTCACAAATGCTCGATAAACAATCAATCCCAATATTTATTGTTTCTGCAGAAGCATCAAAAATAAAAGATCAATTACCAACTTATACCGTTTTGAGTTGCGATGCTACTGTATTAAAAACTGCGGCAAGAGTAAAGCCAACTTATTTTTTAATGCAAGAAGCTACTATATTGAAGAAGTGTAGCTATTTAGATATTGATCAACTAATAAATTTTAACTAATGCTCAATAACTTAATAATCCAATAACTTTATTCCAATTGTTCAATTATCTAATTAAAAAATTTGCATACGGTCTACTCGTTTTATTTGGAGTAGTAACCGTTGTATTCTTTTTATTTCAGGGTTTTGGAGATCCTGCCAGATTGGTTTTGGGACAAACAGGCGATAGTACTACTATTCAAAATATTCGTAAAGAGCTTGCATTGGATCAATCAACTTGGAAACAATACCTATATTATTTAAATGATGTGTCGCCAATTTGCATTCATCAAAAAATTGAAATCGAAAATAAAAAATTAAAAGGCTTCTTTATTGGTAATGAATTGCAATTTGGAGTTAAACTACCCTATTTAAGAAGGTCGTATCAAACTAAAAAACCAGTTGGTATTGTGCTTGCAGATGCATTACCAGGCACACTTATTTTAGCACTGGCAGCTATGTTATTTGCAACAATAGTAGGGATAGCTCTTGGAGTTTTAGCAGCAGTGAAGCACAATACATGGATGGATACTTCTACAGTATTTGTAAGTGTATTAGGAATATCTGCTCCATCTTTTTTTATGGGTATTGTAGTAGCTTATTTTTTTGGCTTTGTATGGAATAATATTACAGGGTTACAAATGACAGGCAGTTTATTTTTTATTGATCCATTTTTAGGAAAGGAGATCTCTTTAAAAAGTTTAATTCTTCCAGCATTTACCTTAGGAATTAGACCATTAGCCATTATTACGCAATTAACAAGAAGTGCTATGTTGGATGTGCTGGATCAAGATTATATTCGAACAGCTTATGCAAAAGGATTAAATAAACGAATTGTATTATGGCGCCATGCATTGCGCAATGCACTTAACCCTGTTATAACCGCTATTACTGGCTGGTTTGCCGAATTATTAGCAGGTGCATTTTTTGTGGAATATATTTTTGGATGGAAAGGTATTGGAAAGGTAACGGTAGATGCATTGGAGAAATTAGATTTCCCTGTTGTAATGGGAAGTGTATTAATTACAGCAGCTTTTTTTGTTTTGGTAAATATGCTGGCAGATTTATTATATGGGGTAATTGATCCAAGAGTAAAACTTTCGTAAAGTACTCATCAATTATTGAATAATCACTTCTGTAATAATTTCTTCTCCAAAAGCTTCGTTTACTCTGGCAATAATTTGGGGCTTCTGGTATTGAAGTTCATTTTTTAATGGACCAACATTGGTATGTATGAATAATTTTTTATTAATGATCTGAATTTTTTCGGTGTATTTAGCAATAGTTTTTCCCATTAATTGCTCCCAAATTTCTTCTATTTGTACAGCCCTAATTCCATTTTTTAAATGGCTCTTTCGGATAAATCCTTTTAAAGCTGCTCCTATATGCATTTCAGACATAGTGTAAAGTTAATGCTATTCTATAATTTGATCAACTGAAATGGTATTCCGGTTTGTTTTAACTTTTGCTTGAGCCTATCAGCATGCGTATCAGATATAAATACTTGTCCGTATACATCACTACAAACCTTATCTAACAATTGAAACATTCTGTTTTCATCTAGTTTTTCAAATACGTCATCAAGCAATAAAATAGGGGCGAAGCCAATTTTTTCCTTTATATATTCCCATTCTGCTAGTTTCAAAGCAAACAATAAACTTTTCCGCTGCCCTTGAGAAGCTTCCGCTTTAAATAGATATTGATCTATCTGTAATGAAATATCATCTTTATGAATTCCCTTTGTTGTTCTTTGTAGTATTAAATCTTTTGAAATACTCGTTACTAATAATTCGGAGAATGATGTTTCATGTA
>JAYVRC010000188.1:0-2341 GCA_043776615.1 Sphingobacteriia bacterium | reverse complement strand
TTTCTAAATCATGAATCCAATAAGGAAATTCCAATACCCACAAACCATTACCATCTAACAGATAAAAAACTCCTTCTGCAAAGGAATTAATATCTCTTAAGTGCTGGAAAACATTAGTGGAGGTAACAACTCTTGCTTTTTGTGTGACTTTTTTGGCTGTTTCTATTGAAAAAAAATCATTTAAAACAGGAATTCCTTTTTGTTCTGATAATACGGCTAAATTTTTGGATGGGTCAATATTCAGATAGGATAAATTAAAGTTTGATGCAGATTTAAATGCCGATAATAGCGTACCGTCATTCCCACCAATATCCACCAGTAAATCATTGGGATACAATTTTACTAAACCGGAAATGTAATCAAACATTCGAGTGCAATGATTAATATATGGAATATTCACCTCTGATTTAAACAAATAATTACTAAACAATAACTCACTACTTACAGAGTGACTCAAAGCCGACAAATAAGACTTGGTAAATAAGTTAACGGTTAATGGGTACCTATCACAGTTCAACGACTCTTCTCGCGATTGATTTAAATTGTTAACCAATGGGAATTCACCTAATGTAAAATAAGTTTCAAAGTGAGTATCTCCCGTTATTGGACAACTTACTATTTTTTCTATCACTTTATTTTCCATATTTTAATTTCGATTAAGAAGTACACCCTCTTTATTAATACCCAATGCCTTTACTAATTTCCTTTTAATAAATAACAAGTCCCAACTATATATATTTTTATAAACTACAAAAAAAACGGCCAAGGAGTACCCAATTTTAAGCAAATCGTTTATCGTAAATATTTTAGATTTATAAATATATCTAGAACAATTCAGCGAAATAGCTAATCCAATAAAATTTCTTGAAATAAAGGTATTCTTTTTAAAATATTTCGACATCGAATTTGACTGATTCGAAACGCCTCCTTTTGATATAAAGTGTGATGTACTGTCTAAAACCATAATTTTCCCTTGAAATAGCAATGCACTTACCACTTCCCAATCGAACCCCATTTCATCATAAAATTCTATAGGAACTAATGCAGATTTTTTAATTAAACCATAAAAATACCCGTTCAAGCTAACAGAAGAATAATAGGTAACTATTCTTTTAAATGGAGAACTGTTTAATAAACTCACACTTGAATCAGTATGTATTTCATATCCCTTGTCTTGGTAAATACATTTTCCTGTGCATACTGTAAAATCAGAATGGCTTTCCAAAAAGGAATAACAATTTTCGATAAAACATTCATCCAGCCAATCATCATCGGCCAACCACATAAAATATTTTCCTTTGGCCAACTCCTTTACAAAAGAATAATTGGATACTGTTTTTATACTATTCTCATGTTTAAAATAAACGATTCTTCTATCAATATCTGAAAATTCTTTGACAATTTTATCAATTTCAGGATTAGGAGAATTATCATTAGAGATAATAATTTCAATATTAGTATAGGATTGAGATAATACTGATTTAATTGCCTTCCTCATTTCAATAGGCCGATTATAGATAGGTATTCCAATGGAAACTAGCGAACTCATCTTCTCTTCTTTAAATATGCAACAAATTGATCTCCTTTTTTTGCTTGATTCAGCTTTTTTGCCTGCAAGGTAAAATCAGCTATCTGTACTTTCGAAAACATTGAATTTTTGGGATTCATTAAATAAGATTTGCTATCCATAAGCGGAATATCATTGCAGTATTGTTCACTTCCCCAAAATTGAAAATCAGTGGAATCAAACTCAATATCTACAATTTGAAATCCTGATTTCTCTACCAACATCTTAAAACTTTTTTTAGAATGAAGATAAAAGTGCCTGGGAGCATCTAGTGAAACCCAATTCGTTTGGTATTTTTCCCAAGCATGGGAAGATACGGTGGGTATTCTGATTAAACATACTCCATCATTATTCAGTTTTTCATATATCAATTCCATTTGTTCAAGTTGGTTGTCCATATGCTCTAAAACATGATGAAGCATAATTAAATCCCAGCCTGGTAGTTCATTTACCAATTCTTTCTTTTCTATCACTAATCCATTACCATACTGAATGGATTCCTTTATATAAGGATCAATTCCTTTTAAATTTTTCATCCCGGCATGGGCCATTGCATATAATATATTACCGCTTCCGCAACCAACGTCTAGCACTTTTGCACTTGGTCTAATTTTCGTTTTTGCTATCAATCTCAAAACCGGATTGGCATGTATCGAATGAAGAATTGCTCCGATAATTCCTTTATTAAATAATGCATAATTGGTTCGTTGATAAGCAACCCACTTTTGTAGTTTCGTATTTTTCGTTAATAGTTTTTGATTAAAGGAATAGTAA
>JAYVRC010000187.1:0-2343 GCA_043776615.1 Sphingobacteriia bacterium | reverse complement strand
TTAAAGATGTTCATTTGATAGGTATCCGATCAAAAACATTAATCACTAAAAAAATATTAGATGCTGCTCCAAAATTGCAAGCCATTGGTTGTTTTTGTATTGGAGTAAATCAGGTTGATTTAAAAGCTGCAACAAATGCTGGAGTTGTTGTATTTAATGCGCCTTATAGTAATACAAGAAGTGTTGCCGAATTAGTAATTGGTGCAAGTATTATTTTAATTAGAAGAATTCTAGACAAGAATAAAGCAGCTCATGAAGGTATTTGGTTAAAAGAAGCAAAAGGTAGTTTTGAATTAAGGGGAAAAACATTGGGTATTATTGGTTACGGAAATATAGGTTCTCAAGTAAGCGTATTAGCAGAATCGATTGGCATGAAAGTATTGTTTTACGATACCGAAACAAAACTACCATTGGGTAATGCTACCGCTGCAAAAAATATGAAAGAGTTATTGTTTTTGTCGGATATTGTTACATTACATATTCCTGAAACAGCTCAAACAAAAAACCTTATTAATAAATCGGCCATTAAACAAATGAAGCAAGGAGCAATACTTATTAATTACGCTCGTGGAGAAGTAGTAGATTTAAAAGCATTGGCCAATGCATTAACTGAAGAACATTTAAGCGGCGCTGCAATAGATGTATTTCCGATTGAGCCAGAAAAAAATGGCGATGTTTTTGCAACTCCTTTACAAGGCTTAAAAAACGTATTGCTTAGTCCTCATATTGGGGGATCTACAGAAGAGGCACAACAAAATATTGGAGAGGACGTAAGTATTAAATTATTTCAATATCTCGAAAGAGGTATCACCAATGGATCTCACTCTGTTCCTGCAATTGGCTTACCTCCCATAGATGGTGCACACAGATTATTACATACACACCATAATGTGCCAGGAGTATTAAGTGCAATCAATACTGTTCTCTCTAAAAATAATATCAATATTGTGGGGCAATATTTAAAAACCAATGAGGATATTGGCTATGTTGTTTTAGACGTAGATAAAAAATTATCGAAGCAAGCGCTTGAGTTATTAAGAGGAGTAAAGCACACAATAAAAGTGAGATTGCTTTATTAATGAATTATTTGGTTGTTGTTGCGCCCATTTTTTTACCAAGCTTTTCATATTCAACATCATTAGGTTCCCATAACTCAATTTTATTTCCTTCAATGTCCAAAATGTGAACAAATTTTCCATATTCAACTGATTCAATTTTATCGGTAATTGTTACACCATTTTTTATTAATTGCTCAACAAGTGCCTCTAAATTTTCTACTCTATAATTAATCATAAAGTCTTTAGTTGAAGGTTCAAAGTATTTGGTCTTTTCTCCAAATGGACTCCATTGTGTAAATCCTTTTTTAGTTGTGTCGTCACCTTGTCGCCATTCAAATACCGAACCATATTGGTTGGTATTCAACCCTAGATTTGAACTATACCATTCCCTAACTTTTTTTGGATCTTTGCACTTAAAAAAAACACCTCCAATACCCGTTACTTTTTTAAAAGAAACTTGTTTATTATTGCTTTTAATAGTAAAAGATTTAAAAGCAAACCCAAGTAAAAATGCTGCAGCAAATGCAAGGGTTATTCCTAATTTCTTTTTCATACAATTAATTTATAGACTGATTATTTTTTTAATTCGTTTTACTTCTTCCACATCCACAAAATCAATATCAAAATCTTCAAGCATATTTTTATTCTGGTAGGTTGATTTTGTTGGAACCCTAATTCGAGCAGAGGTATGCACTTCTGTTGCACCTGTTTTTTCAATTATGGTGGAAACATTGCTACTGTTCAATCCACTTGCAGGAAGGATGATGATTCTTCCATCAGCTTGAGCTACCATTTGTTTTACCAAATCTAATCCTTCTGTAACTTTTGGCATTTGTCCACTTGTTAATATTCTAGAACAACCACAATTAATCAATATTTCTACTGCATCAAGAGAGTTGGCAGATCTATCAAAAGCCCTATGAAATGTAACTTCTAAAGGGTAAGCTGCTTCCACCAAACGAGCAGTGTTTTGTTGATCGATAGAACCATCCTGATTTAATAGTCCAAATACTACTCCTTCAAATCCCAACTCTTTGCAGAGTAAAATATCTTTTTTAATAATTTCAATCTCATCGAAACTATGAAAATAATCTCCGGCACGTGGACGAATCATTGGAAATATTGGAATGGAAATTTTTTCTCTTGCCATCTTTAAATAACCGTAGGAGGGAGTAGTACCTCCATTGGCATAATTCTCACACAATTCTAATCTATCAGCACCAGCCGAAGCAGCTTCAATAGCAGTTGCTATATTAAACACACATATCTCTAATAAAATTGGTTC
>JAYVRC010000186.1:0-9087 GCA_043776615.1 Sphingobacteriia bacterium | reverse complement strand
AATTTATCGCTAATTGGTAAAATCTTAACTTGTAGAGGAGCCAACCAAACTGGAAATTTTCCTGCATAATGTTCTAATAAAAAACCAATAAAGCGTTCATGGGTTCCTAATGGAGCACGATGAATGATCAAAGGAATTTCAGGTTCATTGTCTTTATTAGTAAATGATAAGTTAAAACTACGTGGTTGAGCAAAATCTACTTGATTGGTTGCCAAAGTAAATTCTCTTCCAATAGTACTCCAAATTTGAACATCTATTTTCGGGCCATAAAATGCACCTTCTCCTTTTACTTCTACAAATGGAACACCAGTTTCGATCAATACATTTCTAACTAGCGCTTCAGTTTCTAACCAAAGCTCAGGTTCATTTACATATTTTTGGCCTAATTTTTCTGGATCGTGTAAGCTCAACCGCATCACATATTTATCTATTCCAAATATTTTGAAATACTTGATATACATATCATTCACCGCCTTAAACTCTTCCATGAATTGTTCTTTGGTACAATAAATATGTGCATCGTTCATATGCAAACACCTTACTCGCATTAAGCCAAATAATTCACCACTTTGCTCATATCTGTAACAAGTTCCATACTCTGCTATGCGATAAGGCATATCACGATAACTCTTTGGCTCTGCATCAAATATTTTATGATGATGCGGACAATTCATTGCTTTGAGATAATATTTTTCACCATCCATTTCCATTGGAGGAAACATGCTATCTGCATAGTAAGGAAGATGTCCACTTGTTAAATACAAACTTTCTTTTGCAATATGGGGAGTAACAACTCGCTTGTAACCACCATCATTTTCTGTTTCTTTTGCTAGCTTTTCTAATTCTTCAATAATCACAGTCCCATTGGGCATCCAAAGAATTAAACCCTGACCAATATCATCATTCATTGTATAAATACCAAGCTCCTTACCGAGTTTACGATGATCTCTTTTTTTGGCTTCTTCAAGCATTAAAATATATTCATCCAATTCTTTTTGAGCAGGAAAACTAACCCCATATAAACGGGTAAGCATTTTATTTTTTTCATCCCCTTTCCAATATGCTCCTGCAATATTGGTTAATTTGATTGCTTTTATAAACCCTGTATGAGGAATATGTGGGCCCCTGCATAAGTCGGTAAATTCTCCTTGAGTATAAAGTGTAATTTCTCCATCATTAAGGTTAGTTAACAAATCTAATTTATACTCATCTCCTTTATCGGCAAAATAATCAATCGCATCTTTCTTCGATTTCTCTATTCGAGTAAATGAATTATTTTTTTTTGCTAATTCATTCATTTTTTTCTCAATAGCTAATAAATCTTCTTCATTAATCTTTCGATCTCCTAGATCCATATCATAATAAAAACCTTTTTCCAAAGCAGGCCCAACCCAAAATTTTACTCCTGGAAAAATAGCTTCAATAGCTTCGGCCATTAAATGAGCAGTAGAATGCCAAAAAGTGTTTTTAGCCTCCGCATCTTCCCAAGTAAGAAACTTAATAGAAGCATCTGAAGTTATTGTCCTAGTAACGTCTACAACTTTATCATTTACACTTGCAACCAAAATCTTTCTTGCTAAACCCTCACTGATCGATTTTGCAATATCCAATGCAGAAATGCCGTTTTCATACTGTCTTGTTGCGCCATCAGGAAAACTGATATTGATCATATAATTATTATATCTCTATTAATTAAGTTTGCAAAGGTAACAAATACACCAAAACCTTTAACGCTTTTTTATCAGATTCAATCGCTCACTTGTAGTTAGTTTTGCAATATGAAGGTATTTTTTACCCTAATTAGCTTATCGGCGGTATTTATTCAGTCTCCTGCACAAAAAGTTACAGGTATCTGGAGAGGATATTTTAGTTCATCAAGCGGAGTTTATAGGGAGGGGATTCGAGAAGAGATGTACAAATACGAAATTCAAATTGAACAATTATCCAATAACGGAATAAAAGGGGTTACTTTTTCATACAAGAGTACTGTATTTTATGGCAAGGCAACATTACAAGGTATTTACAATGTAAAATCAAAAACATTGTTATTGAAAGAAATTGAATTGGTGGATTTAAAAGTTGGCGATAAAAGTGAGCCTTGCTTAATGACCTGCTATTTAGATTATAGTAAAGTAGGAAAATTAGAAGTATTTCAAGGAACCTTTATTTCTACTAATCTAAAAGACAAAGGTGATTGTGGAAGTGGAAAAGTTTATTTAGAAAAAGTACCGGTATCTGATTTTGCCAAGGAAGACTTTTTGAAAAAATCTAGAAAAGACAGCTCTACACCAAAATTAACACAAAGAGAAACTAGTAAAGTAAAAGATACAACAAGTAAAAAATCAATCAATCCTACACCATTAGCTACCAGCAAAACTTCAGGTAGTAACAACCCATCATCAAAAAATATTCAAAAGAGCACAACTCCAAAACCAGCAACTATTTCCAAAAAGCAAGAAGAAATTCCCCAACAAAATAATGCTAGAAAACCAGAAGAACTAATTCAATCACCTAGTAAGCCTCCAATGGATGTTGAAGATCAACTAAATAGAAAAAATCCTTTACCGAAGGTGTTAATAGAAAGGGAAAATAATTTGGTAAATACTATAATTACTGATGAAGAAAATATTCAAATTGATATATTTGATAATGGAACAATCGATAACGACACGATTTCAGTTTACAACAATAATATCCTAGTAATTAAAAAAGGTAGATTGGCACTCAAACCAATTACTTTGTTTATTAAAAATTCAGTTACAGATAATATTCACGAATTGATTATTGTTGCAGAAAATTTAGGTGAAATTCCTCCTAATACAGCCTTAATGGTAATTACCGCAGGCAAGAAGCGTTATGAGTTATTTTTGGCTTCCAATGAATCGCGCAATGCCAAAGTAGTAATTCAATATGTACCCAAAAAATAATGCTGACTAGAATTTTATATTCCAAGTAACTGATGGTATTATTGGAAATAGCGACACTTGCTTAGCTGATACTTCTAAATTGCCTTGAGCTGCTGACCCTTGTTGATCAAAATAAATAAAATAAGGATTAAGTCTACTGTACACATTATAAATACTAAATACCCAGTTATCGGTGTATTTTCTTTGTTTTTTGTGAACAGGCGTATACGTAGCAGCTAGGTCTAATCTGTGATAAGGATTCATTCGATATGAGTTGATACTACTAAACTGTTGTGACAAGGTTCCATTGATAAAATAAAATCGTTCTGGAACAGATATAGCACTACCGGTACCATAAACAAAAACAGACGACAATCTCCATTTTTTATTCAGTTCATAATTTACAACAAATGATAAATCATTGCGTCGATCGTATCTACTTGGAAATTTATCGCCCTTGTTTAAATCATTGAATTGTCTCCAGGTCCAACTTAAGGTATACCCTATCCAACCGGTTAGTCTCCCTTTAATTTTATTCACAAAAAATTCTGCACCATAGCTCCACCCCTTTCCAAATACAAAATCTTCCTCAGGATCTTTAAGTGAGGGTGTATATCCTTCTTTGTATTCAATTTGATTTTGCATGGTTTTATAATATGCTTCAACAGAAGTTTCAAACATTCCATCTTTAAAATTCTTGAAATACCCTGCAGCATATTGCCAGCTAATTTGAGGATGAACGCGCAAAGTGCTTGGTACCCATAAATCTGTAGGTAATGTAGAACCTGCATTTGTAACTAAATGTATGTATTGTAAATTACGAGTAACTCCTGCTTTTATTGATTCTGTTTCGTTAAAAGCATATCTAAATGTAGCTCTGGGTTCAATTCCACCATAGCTTTTAACTAATTGTCCACTTGCATAAAGCGTACTGTCTGTTTTATTTCCATTAGCATCTCTTTGGTAATAACTGTATTTGCCAACTTGTTGAAATAAACTAAATCGAACTCCGATATTTAATTTTAATTTAGCATTTATTTCCCAATCATCTTGAAAGTAGGTTGCATATTCATTAGCATATTTTTTATTGGCATTTTGTGGAGTAAATACTACACTATCTTGAGTGCCACTTAATATATTAGGCAAGAAAGTATGAAAGGTATACTGAATTCCAAATTTAAATTTATGTTCAGTTGATGCAAAATAATCGAAATCAGTTTTTGCAGTAAAATCTTTTATACCTGATGATAAATTTATTTTAAAATTATTCTGCGTTCCATTTAGTTGAAACTTATAATCGTTGTATACAAGTGTTGTATTTGAAAATAATTTTTTATTGAATACATGATTCCACCTGAGCGTTGCTGTAGAATTACCCCAATCTATTAAAGTACTAAATGATCGAGCCACATTATTAAACACAAATTTGTCTCTACCAAAATAGCCGCTTAAATACAAATGATCTTTCTCAGAAAACTCATAATTGAACTTCGCATTTAAATCATAAAAATAATATCCAGACCCATAAAAATCACTGGTCTTTTTAATCAAAGGTTTTGCCAAAGCATCTATATAGGTTCTTCTAGCTGAAATAATATAAGATGCTTTGTTTTTAAAAATTGGCCCTTGAATGGAAAATCTGGATGCAATTAAACCAATACCAGCATCAATCTGTGTTTTGTTTCTATTTCCTTCTTTCATAGCGATATCAACAACTGATGAAAGTCGTCCACCATATTGTGCTGGCATTCCACCTTTAATAAGTGTTACATTTTTTATTGCATCAGCATTAAACACAGAAAAGAATCCAAACAAGTGACCAGTATTGTAAACTACTGCATCATCGAGTAAAATTAAATTTTGATCAGGCCCTCCTCCCCTTACATAAAAACCAGCATTACCCTCACCCGCATTTCTAACTCCTGGTAGTAATTGTAAAGTTTTTAAAATATCTACTTCCCCTAAAAAAGCAGGCAATGCTTTAGAAGTATTAACATTCAATTCAAATTTGCCCATTTGAGCAGTTTTGATATTGTTGTCTCTTTTTCGTGCAGTAACAGTAACATTACTTATAACAGCTGAATTCGGTAATAACAGCATATTAAATTCCTTATTGCCGTTTAACTCTACTATAAATTCTTTAGATTGATATCCTATAAAAGTTCCAACTATTTGATAGGTTCCTTTTGGTAAAGTGATTGAAAAGAAACCATAACCATTTGAGGCTATAGATTTCCCGCCAGATCTCACACCAAGATTAGCTCCAATTAAGGTTTCTCCACTAAGTGAATCTTTAATATAACCATTGATTGTATATTTTTCTTGAGAAAACCCACTCACACTAAAAGCCATTAATAAAAATACCCATCTCCAATTTGCCATACATTTTTTCTAACAAAAAAATAATTAATTAGTTGTGTTTTTGATCTTAAAATCAATAGAATCTCGTAATTCGCCACAATTCAACATTGTAGCAGATAAGTAAGGATTTCGTATAATTGATGAATTACTCATCCAAGTTGCCCCATCATTATTAAATGCCATATGGCAATAATCATGATAAATTACTTCTCCATCATATTGTACTAATCTAATAAGATCATATAGTTGTTCGCTTATCATTTGAAACGCTTTCATTTTATCTTCACGTAATTTTTCACCTATTAATCCTATTAACTCGGCTTTAATGCCATCAATATAGGTTTTGGAAGTATACTTTAAAGTGCTGTCATCATTTAACTCATCGAGCTTTAGACTGTCAATTGCATAGATGAGTTTTTTAGTTGTACTATCTATCAGGGTATCATTTTGTTCAATAAAATTATCTTTCAACTCATAATAAGCACTCAAAACAGGTTTAAAAGACCAATTAAATGCAGTAGAATTAGTCCTGTTTGCATTTCCCATTACTAATGAAGTGTTTTCAATTGTTTTTACTTCTTGGTTGTTACAAGCTAATAAAATGATCAAAATAATTAATGTGAACAGGTATTTCATAAAAAATAGTAATCCACAAAAATAAAGCAATTTATTTTGGGAGCCGTTTAGAATTACCTTTGCCGACTTAAATAAATTAATGAAATGCTGATCGGATTACAAAATGTGACTTTTGAATTTGGCGCCCGAATAATAGTGGAGGATGCAACTTGGCATATTCAGCCCGGGGATCGTATAGGTTTGGTTGGATATAATGGTACTGGAAAATCTACTTTATTAAAAGTATTAGTAGGTGAATATCAACCATCTAAAGGAACCCTTGAAAAGGGACGAGAAACCACCATTGGATATTTACACCAAGATCTATTAAGTTTTGATACCAACGACAATATAACTGAAGTTGCTTTGGGCGCTTTTGAGAGAATTCGAGCGTTAGAAAAAGAAATTGAATTACTTGGAATTGAATTAGAAAAAAATTCAGAAAGTGAGGAATTATTAATTAAATATACAGATGCATTACATGAGTTAGATGTGTTAGATGGATACAATATTCACCATAAAGCCGAAGAAGTATTGCATGGTTTAGGGTTTAGCAATGAAGATCTTATACGACCATATAAAGAATTTAGTGGGGGTTGGAGAATGCGTGTATTATTAGCTAAAATGATTTTACAACAGCCAGATGTGTTGTTGATGGATGAACCAACCAACCACTTAGATCTTCCTTCAATTGAATGGTTAGAAAAATACCTTATTCATTATAAAGGAAGTGTAGTAATAGTTAGTCACGATAAATTTTTCTTGAATCGAATGGTAAATAAAATTGTTGAGATCTATCAACAGCAATTGCATATTTATAGTGGCGATTTTGATTATTACGAACAAGAGAAAATGATTCGTATTGATATGCAGCAGAAAGCTTTTGAGAATCAGCAAGATTATATCAGACAACAAGAAAGATTTATTGAACGTTTTAAAGCTAAAGCAAGTAAAGCTGCCCAAGCTCAAAGTGTACAAAAAAGATTAGATAAACTTGATAAGGTTGAAGATGTACAACTAGAAAGACCCGATTTGCGCATTAATTTTCAGTTAGATAAAGTACCGGGAAAAGTTTTAGTAACATTGAAAGATGTATGCAAACAATTTAGCAATAATCATATTGTAACCAACGCTAGTGCTGAAATAGAAAGGGGCGATAAAATTGCATTGATTGGTGCAAATGGAAAAGGAAAGTCTACCCTACTCCGTATCGTTGCAGGAACAGAAAAGTTCACGGGAGAGAGAGTTTGGGGACATAATGTAGATCAGAGTTTTTACGCTCAGCATCAACTAGAAGCACTTGGAATGGGTCATACCATTTTAGAGGAATTACAACATTGTGGAAGTAAAAAAACAGATCCAGAATTAAGAAGTCTATTAGGTGCGTTTTTGTTTGGGGGTGATGATGTAGATAAAAAGATTAAGGTTTTAAGTGGAGGAGAAAAAGCAAGGGTCGCACTTGCTAAAACAATTGTTAGCAAAGCAAATTTTTTAATTTTAGATGAACCTACCAATCACCTTGATATGCATTCTGTTGAATTATTGGCAGAAGCACTAAATAAGTATGAAGGCACTACTATTTTGGTTAGTCACGATAGATACTTTATTTCAAAAACTGCTAATAAAATTTGGGAAATTGTAGATCAGCAGATTAAAGAATTTAAAGGTACATACCAAGAATATGTAGAATGGAATGAGCGCATGGAAAAACAAAAGAAGGCGGAAGTTCCAGAAATAAAAAAAGCTGAAGTTAAGGTTGAGAAAAAAATAGAAAAAACAATCGTTACAAATATTCCAATTGATAAAGAGGCTCAAAAAGATTTACAGAAACAGCAACGCAAACTAAGTGCTTTAGAAGAAGAAATTGGAAAAGTGCAATCAGAAAAAACTAGATTGGAAACAGAGATGGGCAATCCAGCAATTTATGCTAACAAAGAAGCGTATAGCAAATTTGAGTTATTGTATAAATTATCTAATAAAAGATTAATAGAATTAAATTTGGAATATGAAGCGTTATTTGAAAAAGTAATCCAAATGGAAGAAAAAAACTAAAGAGACTCTTTTTTGATAATTATTTATTTCTCAGAAGGATTTCTTTTTCCTGCCAATAATTTTTCTAGTGCAGTTTCTAGTCTACGTTTACGTGTTTCTTCTTTTTTTGCCCCTTCTATCCAAGTAACATATTCTTTTTGATTGGTAAAAGACAAAGAAGTAAAGAACTCTTTGGCTTCCTCATGAGTGGTAAACAAACGATCTAATTCAACTGGGGCTTTAACCAAACGCTTTTCAAAATCTACACCATTAGATTGCAATGGTTTGCTATCGGTAAAACTTCTGGATTTATTAGGTATTTGATCTAATTTTTTAAATCGCATACCACTCCAAACATTGTCAATTGCTACTTGGCGAACACATTCATAATCTTTTTTAGTAAGGCATTCCCAACTACAATCGCGGTTTAAATCACTAGCAATTTTACTTGCAGTTTTAGGGTAAGCAATCCAAAGCTTAGTTTCGTCGTGCAAAGCAGGAAATACTTCAGCTAATACATTATTTAACTGATATTGGCTTAATGCAAAGATCAATACAAAGTCTACTTTCCTACTTTTTAGTAATGGCGTTACATTTTTAGCATAGGTAAGTTTTGCAAACTGTTTTTCTACTGAGGAAGGCAAACCTTGAATTAACAAGTTTTTTTCATCCTTAAACTGTAATTTTTCGAGTATTGTTTGATTAGACATGCATTAAAGAAAGTTTAGTAGGCTTTAAAAGATTGCAAAGTTAAAAAATTGTTACGTCTTTTCAGTATTAATTTTGAATTAGTTCAACAATTACTTCTTTCCCTTTCTACGATCCCTGTGTTTAAATAGGGGAATCTTACTTTCAGTGCCCTTCAATATTCTGGTAATGTTTTTCTGATGGGTAAGAATTACCATTAATGCTACTACAACAGCGAAAATTCGGTAAAGGGGTTCCTTTTCATTAAAAATGAAAAGTATAAAAACCATAAAAGAAATTCCAGCTAAAATAGAGCTAAGTGATACAAAACGAGTTAAATAAAGGACTAATAGAAAAACACCGATACAACAAACTGCAACAATTGGCTGAATTGCAACAGCCATCCCTAAAAGCGTAGCAACCCCCTTTCCTCCCCTAAATTCAGCCCAAATAGGGAAAATATGACCTAAAACAGCTGCTAAACCTA
>JAYVRC010000185.1:0-2355 GCA_043776615.1 Sphingobacteriia bacterium | reverse complement strand
AAGTAATTGGTTTTGGAGCAAGGGTGATTGGCAAATCTGATAAAGGGCCAAAATACATTAACACTCCTGAAAATGAAATTTATGTAAAGAGCAAAATATTATACGGTTCTTATTTTGCTAGAACTGCTATTGATAAAGCAGATGAATGTTTATTGGTTGAAGGATATACCGATGTAGTAAGTTTACACCAAGCTGGCATTGAAAATGTTGTTGCAAGTGGAGGTACTTCTCTTACAATTGATCAGCTTAGACTTATAAAAAAATATACAAATAACTTAACCATTATTTATGATGGCGATAGTGCAGGTGTTAAAGCTGCGTTACGTGGTTTAGATTTAGCCATTGAAGAAAGTTTAAATGTTCGGCTTGTATTAATTCCTGAAAATGAAGATCCTGATAGTTATGTAAATAAACTAGGCGCAACAGCTTTTAATCAATTTATTGAAACATCTAAAAAAGATTTTATTCTTTTTCAATTAGATGTTTTATTGAAAGAAGCAGGGAATGATGTAAATAAAAAAAGTGGAATTGTTAACCAAATTGCCGAATCATTAAGTAAAATTAATAAGGCAGAAGACTTTACAAAACAGCAAGATTATATTAAACGATGTTCAGCAATATTAAAAATTGATGAAACTGGTTTTACTAATTTAGTAAACAAATACAAGCGAGATAAAATTAGTAAGGACGAAAAGAAAATGTCTTTTGAAGAAGCTTCTTTTATTCAACAAGATGCAGAACAATTTCATCCAGAATATGATAGCACTTCTTTGCTGCTTCAACAGGATGAGGTGTATGAAAAAAATATTTTAAGGGTATTGCTCGAACATGGCCTCAAGCCATTCAACGAAACTAAATCCATTGCTTTATTTGTTTTTGAGGAAATGGAACAGTTTCATTTTGATAATAATGAGTTTGAAAAGTTGTTAGAGGTTTATAAAGACTGGTACAATAAAGGAATGGAACCTACAGCTAAAACAATGTTGTATCACGAAGATGAATTTGTTAGAAATACCATCACTAATATTACTATGTCCCAATTCGAATTAAGCACTCGATGGGATGAGATTATGGAAGGAATGAAAATATTAAATAGAGATATATCTGTTCAGGATACTATAATGAGTTTGAATTATTTTAAACTTCGTAAGCTCAAAAAAATGTTCGACCAAAATCAACATGACATGGAACATGCGAGTTTTGAAGATCAAATAAAATTAATTGAATTGCACAAGCAATTAAAAGAATACGAGAGAGCAATAACACTTCAAATGGGAACTGTAATTATCAGATAATTGCAATAAAAAAGTCCCTACCAAGGTAGAGACTTTTACTTAAGCTTTATTTAACTTATTTTACTTCTTCAAACTGAGCATCTTCAACTGTATCGTTGTTTGATGCTGCTTGAGCCCCTTCTTGAGGGCCAGCTTGATCAGCGCCTGGCTGTGAGCCTGTTTCTTGTTGTGCTTTATAAATATCTTCACTAGCAGCAGTCCATGCAGCATTCATTTCTGTCATTGCAGTGTCAATTGCTGGAATATCTTGTGCTTTATGAGCATCTTTTAATTTTGTTAAAGCTGTTTCGATAGCTGTTTTTTTATCAGCAGGAATTTTTTCTCCAAATTCTTTGAATTGCTTCTCCGTTTGAAAAATTAAACTGTCGGCCTGATTCAATTTTTCTACACGATCTCTAGCCTCTTTATCAGATGCTTCATTTGCTTTTGCTTCAGCTTTCATTTTTTCTACTTCTTCCTTACTTAAACCGCTACCAGCTTCAATTCTAATTTTTTGTTCTTTACCTGTGCCTTTGTCTTTTGCACTTACATGCAACATGCCATTGGCATCAATGTCAAAAGTTACTTCAATTTGCGGAACACCTCTTTGTGCAGGAGGAATGCCATCTAAATTAAACATACCCAAACTCTTATTTTGATTGGCCATTGGACGCTCACCTTGTAATACATGTATTTGAACACCAGGTTGGTTATCACTTGCTGTTGAATACACTTCGGTTTTCTTTGTAGGAATAGTAGTATTTGATGCAATCATTGTTGTCATTATACCACCCATTGTTTCAATACCTAAACTCAATGGAGTTACGTCTAATAACAACACATCTTTGATTTCACCTGACAATACTGCTCCTTGAATTGCAGCACCAACAGCAACTACTTCATCTGGGTTAACTCCTTTGTTTGGTTTTTTACCAAAGAATTTTTCTACTATATCCTGAACTTTAGGTATACGTGTAGAACCTCCGACTAAAATAATCTCATCAATTTCAGAAATAGAATATCCCGCATCTTTTAAAGCAGCTTCACATGGTTTTAAACAACGAGCAAATAAATTATCGGC
>JAYVRC010000184.1:0-9107 GCA_043776615.1 Sphingobacteriia bacterium | reverse complement strand
CCAAATAACCCATTTGGCGAATGGCTGCTTTACTAACATAACCTGCGCCATGCAGAACAATGGCTCTTTTAGCGGCTTTGTCATTAATTCCATCTTCTACACCAGTTAAAGAAAGCGATTTGCCATGTTTGCCTTGATATATATTGCCTGTAATATAAAAGCCCAAGCTACTTTGATTAGATTCATTTTTATTAGAGAAAAGTTTTGCAAATAAAGTGCCCGAATTTTTTCCGTGAGCAACAAGTGTTTGAATTACCGTTTCTTCGGCTTCCATATCGATAATATAAAAGCGTTCTTCATTGCTAGGCTTACTGAAATCGGCAATTGTTAAATATCGCTGATTAATTAACCTTCCTTGTTCTAGTAATTTTTGGTATCCATTTACAGCCAAACGCACTGCTTCATCATTAATATTTAATTTATTAGAAAGTTGCATTGCGTTTAACAGAAAGTTGTTACTACTTGCAATTGGCTTTGTATCATAAGATTGCAATGTGAGGAAACATAGAATCAATATGAATATGGCTGATTTTTTCAATGAAAAATTATTAATTAGGGTGCAAAATACCTCTACTAAGAGTCAAAGACTATTAAAAGAAGGGATTTTGGCTAAAAGTTTGGTTAAAGGTTTACTAATCTGCTTGCAGAAGCTTAAATATGTATTGATTAACCAATATTTAGGCTATTTTGATAAAATTAGACCTAAGCCTTCCTCCTATCCCTTTTTCGATAAATAAATAAGTTAAGCCGCTATAGGCTATCAAAACAGTAAATGTAAACAGCAGCACTCCAATTTGTATGATGGGCGATTTGTTAACTCCAACCACCTTAAACATAAAATGAGGTACTACTGTTATAATTAAGATATGGTTTAAATAAATTGAATAAGATAGTTTGCCAAGAAACTGAAGTGGCTTTATTGATAAAAAAATACTAAGCAATCCATCTGATTTATTAATAAATAAAATTGAAGCTGCAAATAACAATGGGGTTGAGGCTAAGGCAAGCATTTCTTTTTCAATTCCCGAATATTTATTTAAACAATAAAATACAACTATTAATAAGATTGGAAATAGCCATTCTAATCGGGCATCCCACTTACTCGACTTTGAAGAAATAAACCAAACAAAATACCCAAGCATAAACGATATGATTCCTCTTATATATCCAAAATCATCTGTAAAATAAAATCGTTGTTTATAAATAGAAAAACCAACTGCGAGAAATAAAACAATTCCAAAAATCCAATTTCTATTTAATTTCTTTTTATAACTTATAAGTACAACCCACCCAAAGAAAATATAAATAATCATTTCTGCAGAAATAGACCAAGAAGGAAAATTCATTCCCATGTTGCCAACATTGGAAGTATAGAAAGAATTAAAAATTTGTGTTGAATTTTGAAAACTAATTGTATCAATATATGCAAATAGAAGTGTTGCCAAAGATTCTTTGGATGATAGCAATGTAGGAAATAAAAAATTGACAACTAATTGTACCCCTAAATAAACAGTTGTAGTATATAATAATAAAGGATATAATCGAATCAATCTTTTCTTTAAGTAAATAAAAAATGCTTGATTCGATTGAACCCCTTGATATTTGGTAGCGATAATAAATCCAGATAAAACAAAAAAGAAATCAACAAAAGAAATAGATTCTCGTATAATGAATTGATTGTACATTGAATCAGGTAGAAAAACCTTATCGTAATGATACATAGCTACCATTAAACTAAATATTCCCCTTAAGCTGTCTAATTTTGTAATCCGCACGCCCTCAAATTAAAACTTATAACTCATACCAGCAACAAACCAAAAGTCAGATTAGGCGATTCCTTTGGATGAAATCTTGCTATTATACTTATTGTAAAAAATATAAACTAGCAGAAAAATTACTGATCATTTCCCAATAAATAGTAGTTTCACCATATTACTTAACCCTGCTTTTTGTAAAAACTTTTATAAACCGTTTACTATTATGTTACAAAGACTGTTTAACTCTAGATATGTACTACTCCTTTTTTTGTTTTCTTTCTCAACTTATTTGGGAGCCTATTCTCAAAATATTTTAATTGGAACTTATACAAATACAGGAAAAAGCGAAGGGGTTTATTACTATCATTTTGATCAATCAAAAGGAACAGCAAATTACATTAGTAAAATTGCTATTGAAGATCCTTCTTTTTTAACTACAGGGTTTAATAATAAATTGATTTATTCGGTCGATGAGTTGGGAAACAAACTAGGTGGTGTTACCGCTATTCGTTTTAATAAAGCCACTGGAACTTTGGATAAACTAAACAGTGTTTTGTCACAAGGAGATCATCCTTGTCATGTTACAGTTGATAGTAAAAATCGCTTTGTTTTTGTATCTAATTACACAAGTGGAAACTTAAAAGCTATTAAAATAAACAAGGATGGGAGCCTAGATTCAACTTCACAAATTATACAACATACAGGAAAAAGTATTAATACCAGTCGACAGGAAAACCCACATGTACATTCTTCCGTATTATCTCCTGATGAAAAATACTTATTGGTACAAGATTTAGGAACAGACCAAATTACAATTCACTCCGTTAATTTTTTAAATACGAGTGCTCCATTATCACCAACTCCTTTTTCTATTTTCAATACAACTCCTGGAAGTGGTCCTCGACATTTAACCTTTCACCCGAAAAAATCAATTGCTTATTCTGTTCAAGAGTTGGATGGTTCTGTAAACGTTATGAATTTTAATAAAGGAAAACTAACATTACTCCAGTCGATCTCAATGGTACAAAAAAATGATACTAGAAAAAACGGCGCTGCAGATATTCATATTTCTCCTGATGGAAACTTTTTGTATGCTTCAAATAGAGGTGAGTTTAATGAACTCGTTATTTATGCTATTAATTCTAATGGAAAACTTACCTACGTATCCACACAATCCACCATGGGAAAGGCTCCCAGAAATTTTAGTATAGATCCGAGTGGTAAATATTTATTAGCGGCTAATCAACAGTCAGACGAAATTGTTATTTTTAAAAGAGATCGATTTACAGGATTATTAACAGATTCTGGCAATAGAATTAAAGTGGGTGCGCCAGTTTGTATAAAATTTATTCCTAATTAAATTACCTGCGTTTTTGCCATTGTTTGCCGCCGCCTCCATTTCGTCCTCCACCAGTTCTTGGTGAATAGGAAGGTACTTCGCCAAACTCTGCTGGAACAGGAACTTTATCAACTTGTTTGCCTAATAATTCTTCTATAGTAGCAAATTTTCGTTGTTCTGCTTGGCTAATAAATGTAATTGCAGTTCCTGTACTTTCAGCTCGGGCTGTTCTTCCTATTCTGTGAATATAATCTTCTCCATCATTTGGAACATCGAAGTTAATTACCAATTCAATTTCTTCAATATCAATACCCCTACTTAATATATCTGTTGCAACAAGTATTTTAATTTTTTTATTGCGAAAATCTTGCATTACTTGTTCGCGCTTGTCTTGCTCCAAATCAGAATGAATTTCTTCAATCGAAAATTTTGCTCTTTTTAGTTCTGCACTTAACTGTTTTACCTGTTGCTTTTTAGAACAAAAAATAATTACCCTAGTATAGTCTTTACTTTTTAACACATATTTTATGAGCGGCATTTTCTGCGCATCATAAATAACAAATGCTTGTTGTACAATTTGTTCTGGAGGTTTAGAAACCGCAATATTTATTTCAACTGGTTGGTGTAATAATTTTCTAGCTAGGTCGCGCATTTTGGGTGGCATGGTAGCAGAAAACAATAAGTTCTGCCTTACTTTTGGTAGAAATGAAATGATTTTCATAATATCATCATTAAAACCCATGTCGAGCATCCTATCGGCTTCATCTAACACCAAATAATTTACTTCTTTCATTTTTACATAACCCATATTTAAGTGTGCTATCATACGCCCTGGCGTACATACAACCATATCTACTCCGCTGCTCAGTGCTTTTTTTTCTGTAACAAATGAATTACCATCGCCTCCTCCATATACTGCAATACAACTGATATCAGTAAAATATCCAAGACCCTCCATTGTTTCTGCAATTTGTATTGCTAGTTCTCTTGTTGGAACAATAATCAATGCATTGATTTGGTGAGCGGGGTGAGGCGAAGTAAGCATTTTGTGCACTATTGGTAATAAAAAGGCTGCAGTTTTACCTGTACCTGTTTGTGCAGATGCAATAATATCTTTTCCTGCTAAAATTGGTTGTATAACTTGAGCCTGAACAGGTGTAGCTGTTTCGTAACCCATTGCATCAATCCCTTCTAATAATTTTTCGTCTAATCCTAGTTCTTTAAAATTCAAAATTCGTTTTCGTTTTTTGCGTAATCTTTATCAATTACGATAAAGTTGTTTTTTCTTTAATCAGGTATTCTTTGGCTTGATCAAAATATTTTTTAAATAAATTCATTGCCTCAGGAATAGTTTCTAGTTGAACTTGCTGTTTAGCACTGTGTTCTATACTGTGCGCAAGTTTGTACATTTCAGGAACTTTTATTACAGAGAGTGAAGATTTTCCATAATGTGCGGATTTATACAAATTTGTCCAATCTTCTTGGGCAAGATTGTCTTCCATTTTTTGGATGGTTTCTGGCATGCTTTCTAAAAACATATTGATGATGGTATTCTTATATTCTATATCGCCTTCTGCAAGTTCATTCAACATGTCTAAGTCGACCACTAATTTTTCTTCTGCTTTTTCTATTACAGGTTTTGCGTTTTCGATTGAATCAACTTGAAAAATTTCACTCAAAGTATTGTAGAGAGCCTCTAATCCAAAGGGTTTGGCTAAACAGCCATTCATTCCAACTTTAGTAAATTTATCACCCTCGGTTCTACTACTCCAGCCGGTCATAGCAATAATTGGAATTGTTTTATTTATGTCTTTTCTTATAATTTGGGTTGCTTCAAAGCCATCCATTTCTGGCATATTAATATCCATTAGAATAAGATCATAATCACCTTTTCTTAATAATTCAATGGCCTCCAATCCATTACCGGCTATATCGAAAACCACACCAGTAGGCGAGAGTGAATGAGTAATCAACTTCTGATTCACAAAGTCGTCCTCAGCTATTAATATCCTTTTACCTTGTAAAAAATCAGTCTTCATCAATCCTTTTTTTATGGTACTAGAGCCCTAAATATAAATTATCTACTGTTTAAAGGCGAAAATAATCATTCTAAAAGGCAAAAGAATGCATTTTGACTTATTTTTAACCCTTTTTATGCGTCCATTTCTGTTATTTTTGCCGTTAGCAAGAGATATAATTGCTTAAACAACCAAAATGAAAAAAATATTCTTACTGATTACGGTTCTAATTGAGTTGGGTGCAACAGCCCAAACAACTGATACTAAGAAAATTGTAGTGCCTAATCGTACCAAAGATCATTTCATGATTCAATACGGTGCAGATGTTTGGACGGGTCGCCCAGATAGTGTTAGAACTGGTGGTGGACTTAGTAGGCATTTTAATTTTTACTTTATGTTTGATAAGCCTTTTAAAACAAATCCTAAAATGAGTGTGGGTTTAGGATTTGGGATTGGAAGTAGTAACATGTTTTTCAACAATACCAATGTAAATGTGAAATCTAATACGGTTCATCTTCCATTTATTATTGCCGATTCAATCGACCATTTTAGTAAATTTAAAGTAACAAACATATACCTCGAAATTCCTATTGAGTTTCGCTATTTTTCCAATCCAAACAATATGAATAAATCATGGAAGTTTGCTATTGGAGCTAAAGTGGGTACTTTATTAAAATCTTACTCGAAGGGGAAAAATTATGTAAATAGATTTGGGCAATCTCTATATGGAACCACATTCATTGAAAAAGAGCAAAGTAAAAAATTCTTTAATGGCACTTCGTTGGCTTTAACTGGTAGAGTTGGCTATGGCATTATTGGTTTACAAGGAAGTTATAATGTACTAGGCGTTTTAAGGGATGGTGCTGGCCCAACTATGAACCGTTGGAGCTTAGGAATTTCTATTAGTGGTCTTTAAACTTTAAATATCAATTCAAAGCCTCTTTGGTAACAGAGAGGCTTTATTATTTAGAAGAACTACTGAATGACTAACTTTGCAAAAAACAATTTCCATTGATTGAAAAAAAACAACTGATTGCCAAAGAAGAGAGAGCCGTTTTAGTGGGCGTAATCTTAAAAGAACAAACCAATGAGCAATCAACAGAATATTTAGATGAGCTAGCTTTTTTAGCAGAAACCGCAGGGGCTACTACTGTTCAAAGATTTACTCAAAAATTAGCTCATCCCGATAGTAGAACATTTGTGGGGAAGGGTAAATTAGAAGAAATTAAAAACTATCTCAACGGAAAAAATATTACGCTGGTAATTTTTGATGATGAATTAACAGGATCGCAAATTGCAAATATTGAAAAAGAGTTGAATGTAAAAACCATCGACCGTAGCGATTTAATTCTCGATATTTTTGCTCGCCGCGCAAGAACCGCACAATCAAAAGTACAAGTGGAGTTAGCACAATACCAATATTTATTGCCGCGATTGAAAGGTATGTGGAAACACTTAGAAAGACAAGGAGGTGGAATTGGAACTAGGGGGCCAGGAGAAACTGAAATTGAAACAGATAGAAGAATTGTAAAAGATAAAATTTCTTTATTGCGCAAGCGTCTAGGTGAAATTGATAGGCAAGCATTTACACAACGCAAAGAAAGAGGAGAGTTAATTAGAGTTGCATTAGTTGGTTATACCAATGTTGGCAAAAGCACGCTAATGACCGTTTTGAGCAAAAGCGATGTGTTTGTAGAAAATAAATTATTTGCAACATTAGATACCACAACAAGAAAAGTTGTTTTTGAAAATACTCCTTTTTTATTGAGTGACACTGTTGGTTTTATTCGAAAGCTTCCTCATCATTTAGTAGAAAGTTTTAAGAGTACATTAGATGAGGTAAGAGAGGCTGATATTTTACTACATGTTGTTGATATTTCTCATCCTCAATACGAAGATCAGATAGGTGTGGTAAATAAAACCTTGCAAGAATTAAAAGCTTTTGAAAAACCAATCCTCACCATTTTTAATAAAATGGACTTGTATGAAGAAAAAACATTCGATGAATGGTTAGAAGATTCTGTAAAACAAGAGTTACTAAAAGATCTAAAAGAAAAGTGGGATCAAGTAACCAATAACAATTGTGTTTTTATTTCTGCATTAGAAAAAAATAATTTAGACGCTTTGCGTGATTTGATTTTAGATAAAGTAAGAGAAATGTATCATATACGGTATCCTTATAAGAGTATGTTGTATTAATTAATGACTGAGAGAAAAATTATTTGGCATAAAATTGCGGAGAGTGTTGCCGAAATAATTTGGCAACCCAACAATATGTGTTTGGTTAAGGCTGGAGATAAAATGGTAACCCTTGCGCAATTCAATCAACAAATATTTGCATTTGCCCATAAATGTCCACACGCCAGTGGAATTATGGCCGATGGTACAATCGATGCTTTAGGTAATGTGGTTTGTCCATTGCATCGATATAAGTTTTTGATGCAAAATGGAAGGAATGGCAGTGGAGAGGGTTATTTTTTAAAGACATATTTAGTTAAAACGGAAGAAACTGGCGTATTTATAGGGTTTGAAACAGGGGGGTTATTTAATTTTTAGTGTATTTTTTTTGTATGAAACGCTAAACCCCTATTTTTGCAACCCTGAAAGGGGAAATTCCTCCTTAGCTCAGTTGGTTAGAGCATCTGACTGTTAATCAGAGGGTCTCTGGTTCAAGTCCAGAAGGGGGAGCTTGAAAAAAAGGTTATACATTTATTGTGTAACCTTTTTTAATTTATATGACCCCAAAAGAACTGCTTTTAATATGGGTTGATTTATTCAATCAATACGATTATAATGGATTGGCTGAATTATATGCCGATGATTGTATCAATCACCAAACCCCCAATGGAATAATTCAGGGTAAACCCAAAATCAAACAACAATTCAAAAATGAATTTGACCATTTTGAAATGGTTTGTATTATAGAAAATATTTTCGAAGATGGAGATGTTGGTATTCTTGAATGGAAAGACCCTAAAGGATTAAGAGGATGTGGCTTTTTTTGGTTTAAAAACGATAAAATCGTTTACCAAAGAGGTTATTGGGATAAGCTCTCTTTTATAGAGCAACAACAAAGTACGAATCAAATAATACCTCGATAAAGTAACAGAAGGATATGAAACTTTGATTATCAATCGAGGCAAGGATACTGGCATTATAATTATTTCTTTAGAAGAATATAATTCAATAGTTAAATAGATTTTGGAATGCAAATTGACGCTATTTTTACCCAATGAATATTTCCCTCAATAATCAAAGAATACTTGTTACAGGAGCATCCCGAGGAATTGGTAGAGCCATTGCAAAGCAACTTTCCGAATCTGGTGCAGAGGTAATCATCCACTATAATTCTAACAAATCTGAAGCTGATAAGCTGAAAAATGAGCTTCTAAATACAAGTTTTACAGAGTCATGTGATCTTTCTGTTTCTTCTAAGGTGAGCGGCTTCATTCCCCGACTTATTCAAAAGTATGGTCCGATATCCGCGCTGGTAAACAATGCTGGAATTTCCCCAAGTGCAGCGGATTCATTGCCAACAAATGAATGGCTAAAAATTTGGGAAGAAACTTTTTCTGTAAACTCAACGGCTGTTGGAATTTTATGTAAAGAATTTGTGGATCATGCTAAAACTCAGCAGAATGGTCGAATTGTAAACATATCCTCTCGTGCAGCATTTCGTGGTGATACAACTGATTATTTAGCTTATGCGGCTTCAAAAGGGGCAATTGTAAGTCTTACTAGATCCATTGCTAGGCATTACGGAAAGCAAGGAATTAAAGCTTTTTTGATCGCTCCCGGATTTACCCGAACCGACATGGCCAATGCTATCTTGGAAGAATACGGAGAGGACTTTGCTTTAAATGATATTGCGCTGAATGAACTTACAACACCAGAAGATATTGCACCCATGGTTACCTTGCTTTGTTCTGGCTTGGCAGATCATGCTACTGGAACGTCGATTGATATGAACGCAGGATCATATGTTCGGTAAAA
>JAYVRC010000183.1:0-2360 GCA_043776615.1 Sphingobacteriia bacterium | reverse complement strand
ACTATTGCTAATAAATTTATCTTATTAGTACCCTTTTATTTTAGGCAGCTAATCTATGAATGAAATTTGGCTAATTCTTTGCGGTTTATACCTGATTTTGAACCGTATTTACTGTTGGGCTTAGTATTAATTCAACTATTTTTTGAGGAGATATTAATGAAATTTTTCTTCCCTTTTTAGCATTTCAAGAATAATGGTCATTCGTTTTATTCTTGTTTCAGGTTTTTTAGCCGTTTGTAATCTCCATGCAATTGCATAGGTATTGGCTTTGTTTAATGTTTTATAAAAAGCAAGTGCTTTTTTATGTTTCGATAATTTGTTTAAAAAGTCGTCTGGCACAACCATATTACTAGGTGAGTCGTATGCTTGATCCCATCGGCCATCTACTTTTGCAGCATTTACTTGTGCTAAACCAGCAGCTTTTAATTTACCCAATTTTTCTAATCGAGCTATATGTTCTCTATTTATTTTAGACCAAATACTTTTTGGTCTACGAGGAGTAAATTTCTGTAAAAACGATTCTGCATCGTACGATTTCTTTTGTCCATCAATCCAGCCATAGCACAATGCTTCATCTAATGCTTCTGCATAGTTGATTGATTTTATACCAGATCCTTTTTTAAATAACCGAATCCAAATACCAGTAGATATTGCATGGTGTTTTGCCAACCATACATTTAATTCCTTTGGAGTTTCAAAAGAAATGATTGGGGGTGGGGGAGTTGGTAATTCTATAGATGGTTGCAAAGTGTATTATTGTTTTACTTTAACTTTCATTAGTTCTGTTAATGAAACAGCGAAAGGGATACCTGCAGCTGTAACAGGATTATTAGTTGATTTAATTTCTTTATATTTTTTCAGTTCTTTAAAATTAAAACAAGCTCCGTTAAAGTCAATACTTTCATCTTTTTCAATTTCAATTACCAAATAATAGTCTTTTAGATGAGTTGTTTTGTAGTCAACTAAGCTGGTTCCTTTATAAACTTTTGGACCTTTACTTTTTATTTTAAAAACTCTATTTGCATTATCTTTTCCTGATTCCCTTAAAAGTAAATATTTAGCATTAACAACATTGTTTTCTAAACTTAATGATCCTTTGTCATCATCCATTCTGAAATTATATTTGCCCTCTTTCTTGTACCAATCAATATTTCTAAAATCCTTACAATATCCAACTAAAACAAATGTTTCATCTGGTATTAATTTTTCTTTCTTAGCTGAGTCCAAATATTCAGGCATTAGCTCATTCAAAATATTTGTATCATCCTTTTCATCTTGGTGAATATCATAGATTTTCACAGCCGTATATTCTCTTTGAGAAGCTCTGTCGATAAAGTTTGCGATAACCTTTTTAATGAAGGTTTTTAAATGCTCTTTGTCCTTATCGTCTTTGTTAGGTTTAATTACAAAAGCACCTAAGCCAGGAATTAATTCATGAAAGCCTCTAAATGGCTCATCTTCTCCTTCACCTGGATATAAAACATAAGCGCCTCCAGTTCTTCTTATTGCATCTTTATAAGCATGCATTTTAAGTAAGTCCTGATTTTTAAATGTCCCTTTTTTAATTTCTTCTGATTCTTCTTCAATAAGCTCTTTATTTTCCTCCTCGGATAATTCTTCGTCTTTCGATTTTGATATTAATTCATAAAAATTTTTGACCTTGTATTTTGCATCAAAGTGAATATGTGTAATCAATTCCGTTCTTTCTGCATCTTTTGCTTCTTTTATTTCTTCGGGCCAAATGGATAAAGTGTAATCAGGTCGAAGTGTGGTTGTGTAGCTTCCCGAACTCGGAAAGGTTTTTCCTCCACCAAAAGAACGATTATAGGAGAACTGAATGTTTAAATTTCTTGATGGAGATTTATATATTCCCTTCATTGCAATTGATGTACCTTGTTTTAAGTTAAGCGACAATTGCCCTTTATCATATTGAATTAATTCTGCAATACTTTTTGGTTCAATTTTAAATACTTCATTTAACAAGTCTAATAACGTAAAAAACAACCAATACTCGTAAAGTGTAGCAATGTCTTTTTTACCAGCATCATAAACATTGTCGCCTCCTCGCCAAATTAATTTGGCTGCTAAGTCAAATTTCAGCCAAGCGTTTAGTACTTCTCTATATCCGCTTTTCCTTTGTAGAACAGGGCTATTTAGTTTTAATGATGTTGGTCTTGATATCTCTTTGAAAAACGATTGATTTAATAAAGAAGATATTTTAGTAGCAAGCAAGCCCGATTCAAATTTAGCAGTTGAATACTTTTCAAATTTCAATTCGCAATTTTCACAGAAAAATAGAAATTCTTCTAAGGCATGTTTAATGAAACGATTTTCTGCTGTATCAATTGATTCTGTTTTTC
>JAYVRC010000182.1:0-2363 GCA_043776615.1 Sphingobacteriia bacterium | reverse complement strand
TATGGGTTATTAATTCTCTTAAGAATAAATCGATAGTAAATCGTTTTATTAACTCAGCAGAGATGAATATCAAACCTGCAAGTTGGTTTACTTTAACTACTCGAGCTGGTATAGATTATTTTACTGATCAACAAACCAACTACTTTCCTTACTTCACTGCCAATGCGTTAACTGGTCAATATTCAAGGGAAGAATATTCCGAACTTCAATTTAATATAGATGTTATTGCAAGAGCTACTCATGATTTTTCTGAGAAAGTTTCGGGAAATTTAGTATTAGGGTTTAATTATAATAGTTTAAAAACTACTACAATGGGAGCTCAGTCATTAAACTTTATTTTACCTAATGGCCCGCTAGATTTAAACAATGCAACTCCAGCAAATATTACAACGAATGATCGTTACTTAAATAGAAAAACCAATGCTGGCTATACAAGTATTGGTTTGAGTTGGAGCGACCAGATTTTTATAAATGGAACTGGTAGAATTGAAGCAGCTTCAACTTTTGGAGAATTGGCTGCTAAATCATTTTTCTATCCTTCTGCCGATATCGCTTGGCAATTCACTAAACTAAAATGTTTTGATCAACAGAAATGGTTATCATTCGGAAAAATAAGATCTTCAATTGGAGTTGTTGGAGTTCAGCCACAAGCATACCAATCAGCTACTAACTATACAGCTCGTACTTGGCAAGATGGATTTGGAGGCGCATTGGACCCTGCTCTATATGGTACTGGTTCTTATCTTCAAAATAATGATAAAGGTAATCCATATCTGCGTCCCGAACGTAAGCAAGAATTTGAAGCTGGCCTTGATCTTCGTTTCTTAAACAATAAACTCACTTTTGGTTTATCATTTTACCAAAATGAAACAACCGATGCTTTGATTTCTGTAACTCAGTCTCCATCAACAGGATTCAATACTGTTTATGCAAATGCTGGAACAATTCAAAATAAAGGAATTGAATTAGATCTTGGCTATAATATATTAAGCAAGAAAGATTGGACTTTAGATGTAAATCTTAACTGGACTCGTAATAGAAATTTAGTTACAAATTTAAGCGGAGCTGGTTCTATAACATTAGGAGGTACAGCAGGAATATCTTCTAGAGCTGTAGAAGGGTATGCACTTGGTGTACTTTATTCTAATAAATTTCAACGCGACGTTTCAGGTAAATTATTATTAGATGCTAATGGCTTCCCTACAGCAGATCCTACTGCAACAGTTATTGGAGATCCTAATGCTGATTGGAGAGGTGCAATTGGCTTTAATTTAAAGTATAAAAAGTTTTATTTGAATGCACTCATGGAGCATTCGCAAGGTGGACAAGTTGTTAATGGAACAGAAGCTGTTCTTTTAGATTATGGCACAAGTGCAACAACAGGTAATGAAAGTGTTTCTAGTACTGTTCTTAAAAGATATAGTGGAACCACTATCGCTGCTGGTACACCTTTCCGTGGCAATATTAAAAATTTTGGAGCTGGTGATGTTGCACTAGAACAAAGTTGGTATACTGGTCCAGGTGGTTTTTTTGGTAATGTTGGTGAACAATTTATAGAAGATGCAACTTGGACTCGTTTTAGAGAGATTAATATTGGTTATAATTTTAGTAGTAACTATTTAAAACGAAAAATTGGCTTAACTTCTATAGGTATTGAATTAAGTGGTCGTAACTTATTTATAATAAGTAAAGTAAATGGTTATGATCCTGATGCAAACGTTTCGGGTTCTAGTTCAGGTAGAGGAGTGGTTTATTTTGTTAATCCTCCAACTCGCTCTTATTTATTTACGCTTAAGTTGAATTTTTAATTCATTTTATAAATAGATTATCATGAAAAAGTACTTATCAATAATTATATTCTTTGCCTTTTCTCTTATCTCATGTAGTAAAATGGTAAAAGGCATTAATACAGATCCTAATAATCCATTAGATGCGGATCCTAATAGTATGTTGACCAGTATTATGGTGGGTAACATAAGTTTACAGGAAGGAGAAATGACTCGTATTGCAAGCATGTGGTCTGGCTATATGAGGGGATTTACACAACAATACCAAAGCTATCATCAGTATTCTGTAGTATCTCGAAATTTTGATCAAGCTTGGCAAAATGTTTATTCTGGAGATTATAAGAATATTAAAATTTTAAAATCAAAGGCAATTGCTGTAAACAATCGTCGTATACTTGGAGTAGCTCAAGTTATTGAGGCCAACCTAATGGGAACAGCTACTGATTTATGGGGTGATATTCCTTATACGCAAGCTGCTAACGACCAAATAGCCAATCCGGTTTTTGATGGCCAAGCTTCAGTTTATGCAGCTCTTCAAACACTTTTAGATTCTGCTATTATAAATTTAAATAGTAC
>JAYVRC010000181.1:0-9242 GCA_043776615.1 Sphingobacteriia bacterium | reverse complement strand
AGTTTACCCAATTCAAAAGGAGCTTTCACATTTACATTCATTATTTTATCAAAAGCCCATTCTTCGCAATCAACTATTGGTCCAAACACAGGGTTACTAGCTGCATTGTTTACTAAAATATCTATACCACCATATAATGCGATTGATTTTTCTACCAAAACTTTACATGCACTAATATCTCCTGCATTAGCTGCAATGCCTGTACAAATTCCACCATCATCATTAATGCTTTGTGCTACTTTATCTAATTCTTCTTGTTTTCTGGAGTTGATTATTACTTTAGCTCCATTGGCTGCAAAAAATCGAGCAATGGATTCTCCAATTCCCTTACTAGCACCAGTTACAAGCGCAACTTTTCCTTCTAAACTAAATACCTGATTGGCTTTCATTGATTATTATTTTGACTTATTTAAAGCTTTTTTCATAGCCCCCATAAATTGTTCTTTTACTACTTTTCTAAATTTTGTAGGAGCAAAACGTTTGTATAACCACATTTTATGTGCACTTTTTGGCAATATAATATAGAGCTCTTTTTTACCTGCTCTAGCTAATATTTCTTGAGCAACTTCTTCGGCTTCTAGTCCAGAGCGATCAATAAAACTTTGGGTTATTTTTTGGATAGTACTACCGCCTCTCGCACTTTTACTAATATTTGTTTTAAAGTAAGTAGGTTGAATGCAGGATACATGAATATTATCATCCATCAATTCACTATATAAAGTTTCACTGATGGCTACAACAGCAGCTTTGGTCATATTATACGCTCCCATTGTAGGTGCACAGCCAATTGCTGCAGCACTTGCAGTGTTCAGTATATGACCTGATTGTTGTTTTTTCATGGCAGGAATAAAATAGTAGCAACCATAAACAACACCCATTTGGTTAATGCCTACCATCCACTCATAGTTTTCTAATGAATATTCTTCAAAAGCACCGCCGTCGCCAACTCCTGCATTGTTAAACAACAAATCAATTCCGCCAACATCTTGCAAAAACTGCTCTGCTACTTTTTTATATTGATCTTTATCGGATACATTTAATTGATACATCAAAGCGTTAGCGCCCAAAGCAATCATTTCTGTTACAGCTTTTTGCAATTCAATAGCATTATTGTCGCTCATTCCAATGGTCCATCCATCTCCAGCCAACTCTGTAGCAAATGCTTTCCCTAACCCAGATGCCGCACCTGTAATAAATGCTCTTTTTGAAGTATATTGTTTACTTATTTCATACATATTGTCACTCGTTTAGTATATGAATGTACAATTTGATTGGCGAAAGACCTATTTGCACGGCTATTTTCTATATTGAACCATTTATAATTTGTTATATAAAAAAGGCTAAATAAATTCTATCTTTGATATCTTCAAAAACACCTGCATTTGAAAAAAATAATCCTTAGTTTGTCTCTACCATTATTGCTTTTATCTTGTAAGCAAAAAAAAGACCTACCAGCACAAAATGCTAAGCAACAGCAATCAGCTCCCATAGTTGATGTAATTATAGCTGGTGGAAGTAATATTTCGAACACCATTGAAGTGAGTGGGGCAGTTATTCCTAATGAAATGGTCAATATCAATTCAGAAATCAACGGGAGGCTAATATTTTTGAATATACCTGATGGCGGAAGGGTAAGTCAAGGAAGTATTCTAGCCAAAATAAATGATGCCGACCTTCAAGCAACATTAAGTAAAACAAAACTGTTGTTAGACATGGCACAAAAGACCGAGCAACGATTGAAAAAATTATTAACCATTAATGGTATAAATCAGGCTGATTATGATTTAGCATTGAATCAGGTGAATAGCTATAAAGCAGATTTAACGGTAACCCAAGCCCAGATTGATAAAACAATAATAAAAGCCCCCTTTAATGGTGTTTTAGGGTTGAGAATGATTAGTCCGGGTGCATATGTTACTCCAGCCACTATATTATCTACACTACAACAAGTTGATAGAGTAAAAATTGATTTTAATGTACCTGAAGCCTATACCAATTTAATTCACAAAGGATCTTCAGTTACTATTCAAACCAATGAAAGCAATGCAAACAGAAAAGCTATTGTAGTTGCAACAGATCCTCAATTAAACTTAACAACAAGAAATTTAAAAGTAAGAGCTTTATTAGAAGGAGCTTCCATTAATCCGGGAACTTTTGTAAAAGTATTACTAGCAAATAATACAGGAAATAACAATATCATGGTGCCAACCAATTGCATCATTCCAGATGCGAGAGCTAAAAAAGTAATTGTAGTAAAAAATGGGTTGGGTGTATTTGTAGATATTGAAACTGGCTTCCGAAGCCCAGGAATGGTAGAAGTTACCAAAGGAATTAAAGTAGGTGATAGTGTAGTTGTAACTGGCGTACTATTTGTTCGTCCGAAGTTACCAGTGAAAGTAAGGGGGGTAAAAAAATTGTCTGATTTAGTAAAATAGCAGCAGCGCCATTCTATCATGAATATTTCTGAATTAGCTTTAAAGCGACCGATACTTGCAACAGTAATGAATTTGCTCATCATTTTGTTTGGTGTTGTAGGATATAGTTTTTTAGCTGTTAGAGAGTACCCGGCTATTGACCCACCAATAGTAAATGTGAGAACTTCTTATGCTGGTGCAAACGCAGATATTATTGAGAGTCAAATTACCGAACCTTTAGAAAAATCGATTAATGGAATTCCAGGAATTCGAACAATAACATCTTCTAGTTCAAATGGCTCAAGTAATATAACTGTTGAGTTTAAGATAACAGAAAATTTAGAAACTGCTGCGAATGATGTGCGCGATAAAGTAAGTCAGGCTACAAGAAACCTTCCCCAAGATATTGATGCACCTCCTGTTGTTGGAAAGTCGGATGCGAGTAGTGATTTTATTATTTTGATGGGTGTTCAAAGTAAAACAAAAGGGTTGTTAGAATTGAGTGATTATGCCGAAACGGTGTTGCAAGAAAAATTTCAAACGATACCAGAAGTAAGTGCAGTGAATATTGTTGGGCAGAAACGCCCATCAATGCGTATATGGATTAATCCCGACAAAATGAATGCATTCAATATTGCATTCAGCGATATTCGCATTGCATTAAATACCGAAAACGTAGAAATTCCATCAGGAAAAATTTCTGGTGATAATACTGAGTTAACTATTCGTGCATTAGGTAGACTAACTACAGAAGATGATTTTAAAAATTTAATTCTTCGCCAAGATGCTACTGGAATTGTTCGATTATCGGATATTGCAAAAGTTGAAATTGGACCAGAACAAGATGAGTTTAGTTGGCGGTTAAATGGTGTGAGTGCAGTGGGATTACAAATACTACCACAACCAGGAGCTAATTATATAAAAATTGCTGATGAATTTTACAAACGATTAGCAGAGGTTCAGAAAAATGATAAAGGCGATTTTGAAACAACTATTTTAATTGATCAAACAGCCAATGTTCGAAAATCTATTCAGGAAGTAGAAGAAACTTTATTGATTTCATTTACACTAGTAGTGTTGGTAATTTTCTTTTTCTTTAGAAATTGGTTGATTGCTATACGTCCATTGATTGATATTCCTATATCACTAGTAGCTACATTTTTCATTATGTACCTAGCAGGGTTCTCTATAAATGTACTGACTTTATTAGGAGTTGTATTGGCAACGGGATTAGTGGTGGATGATGGAATTGTTGTAACTGAAAATATTTTTAGAAAGTTAGAAGGGGGTTTACCTATTAGAAAAGCTGCATTAGAAGGAAGTAAAGAAATTTTCTTTGCAGTTATCTCTACTTCAATCACATTGGCAGTGGTGTTCCTGCCTGTAATTTTCTTACAAGGATTTGTAGGAAGTTTATTTAGAGAATTTGGAATAACAGTAGCAGGTGCTGTGTTGGTTTCAGCATTTGTTTCTTTAACTATTACTCCTGTACTAAACGTAGTATTAAATAGAAAAGATGCGGGGCATGGAAAGTTTTATGAGAAAACTGAACCATTTTTTAAAGGAATGGAAAATGGATATAAGCGTTTGTTGGAATCATTTTTACGCATACGTTGGATGGCATGGGTAATTATTGCATCTTGTGTTGCAGTTATTTATTTTATTGGAAGCAATTTACAAAGTGAATTAGCTCCATTGGAAGATAAGAGCCGAATTCGCTTTCAAATGACGGGTCCTGAGGGTGCTAGTTATGGATACATGGTAGAAGCTGGAGATAAATTGGCTAATTACCTGATCGATTCAGTTCCCGAAAAGAAATTTGTATTTGTTGCTCTTCCTGGATTTGGTGGAAGTGGATTGAATTCAGGATTCGCAGGAATTCGATTGGTGGATCCTACCGAGAGAAAGAGAACACAAAGTGATATTGTAAAAGAAATGACGAAGAAATTACCTCGCTTTAATAACCTTCGTATTTTTCCTGTTGAAGAGCAAACTATTTCTGTGGGTGGTGGTTCGAGGGGTTCATTACCTGTTCAGTTTATTTTACAGAATTTAGATTTTGAAAAAATAAAATCGGTTATTCCAAAATTTTTGGATGAAGTAAAAAAAGACAAGACTTTTCAAAACGCAGATGTAAATCTTAAGTTTAATAAACCCGAATTACAACTAACAATTGATAGAATTAAAACAAGAGATCTTGGATTGAATATGCAAGACGTAGGTGATGTTGTTTCGAGTGCATTTAGTGGAAGAAGGTTGGCCTATTTTATTATGAATGGAAGGCAGTACCAAGTTATTTCTCAGGTGGAATATGAAGATAGACAACAGCCGGCTGATATTCAAAAACTGTATGTACGCAACAATAGAGGAGAAAGAATCCCATTGAGCTCGGTTGTGAAAATTGTAGAGAGTTCTAATCCCCCAACATTGTATCATTACGACCGCTACAAAGCAGCAACAATTTCTGCTTCTTTGGCCGAAGGAAAAACTATTGGAGATGGTGTGGTAGCAATGGAAAAGATTTCTAAGAAATTATTAGATGAAAGTTTTAAGACGGCATTAAGCGGGCCTTCGCGAGATTATGTAGAAAGTTCATCTAATACAACATTTGCATTTGGTTTAGCATTGATATTAATTTATTTAGTATTGGCTGCACAGTTTGAAAGTTTTAAAGATCCATTCACTATTATGTTTACAGTGCCATTAGCATTGGCTGGTGCATTATTGTGTTTATGGATATTTGATCAAACAATTAATATATTCTCACAAATTGGAATGATTATGTTAATTGGATTAGTGACCAAGAATGGAATTTTAATTGTAGAGTTTGCCAATAAAAAAAGAGCATTTGGTTTACCAAAAAGGCAGGCAGTTTTAGAAGCTTCTGCTCAACGGTTACGTCCTATATTGATGACTAGTTTAGCAACCGCATTAGGTGCTTTACCAATTGCATTAAGTTTAGGTGCTGCAGCTACAAGTAGAATGCCTTTAGGCATAGTAGTAGTAGGTGGAATCCTGTTTTCTTTACTACTTACCTTATTTGTAATCCCTGCCATGTATACTTATATTTCTGGAAAACATGATGCCCAAAAAATGGAGATTACGGATTAGTTTTGTAAAAAAACAATATGACTAATTCAATAGCAGATATTAGGAAGGATTATAAGTTAAAGTCGTTTGATGAATCTGATGCGGCAGTAAATCCCTTTGATCAATTTACTAAATGGTGGGATGAAGCAGTAAGTGCTGAAATTGATGAAGTTAATGCAATGACTTTAGCAACGGTAGGTTTGGATAATAAGCCAACTGCAAGAATTGTTTTATTAAAAGGATATACTAAAGAAGGGTTTGTATTTTTTACTAATTACAACAGTTCAAAAGGAAAACAAATTGCCAACAGCCAACATGTTGCTTTGTTATTTTTTTGGAAGGAGTTAGAAAGGCAAATAAGAATAGAAGGTATTGCCGAAAAAATTTCAGCAGAAGAAAGTGATACTTATTTTAAATCAAGACCAGGCGGTAGTAAAATAGGTGCTTGGGCTTCACCACAAAGCCAAGTAATTCCTAATCGTTCAATATTAGAAAAAAATACAGAAGACCTTACTTCAAAATATCCTGATGACAATTTAGTTCCTCGTCCAGAAAATTGGGGCGGCTATATTGTAAAACCAACTTCGATGGAATTTTGGCAAGGAAGAAGTAGCCGCTTACATGATCGTTTACAATATGCTCTTACAGAAGAAAGTAATTGGAAAAGGGAAAGATTAGCGCCATAAAATTATTTCCTCGCAATCACTTTCTCAGCAGCTGCTACAATAAACGGTGTATCTAAACCATACTTTGTAAGTAATTCAGTTGGCTTTCCGCTTTCTCCAAAAGTATCATTGGTGCCAATGTATTCAATAGGAATTGGACAATTTTTTGCAGCTACTTGTGCAATTGCATCACCTAATCCACCAATTATATTATGTTCTTCTACAGTAACAGCACATTTGGTTTTACTAATTGATGCAATAATTGCTGCAGTATCTAATGGTTTGATAGTATGAATATTTATTAGCTCTACACTAAAACCTTTTTCTTCTAAAATTCTACCTGCTTCAATGGCTTTCCAAACCATATGGCCACATGCAAAAATTGAAATATCGGTTCCATCACTTAGTTGTTGCGCTTTACCAATTACAAAATCAGCTCCATCTTCTTTGGTAAAATTGGGCCATTTTGGTCTACCGAAACGCAAGTAAACCGGACCATCATAAGCTGCAATGGCTTTGGTAGCGGCTTTGGTCTGGTTAAAATCGCAAGGCACAATTACCGTCATACTAGGTAACATTTTCATCAATCCAATATCTTCTAAAATCTGGTGTGTTGCTCCATCTTCACCCAAAGTTAATCCTGCATGTGAAGCACAAATTTTTACATTTTTTCCGCTGTATGCAACACTTTGGCGAATTTGATCGTACACGCGGCCAGTACTAAAATTAGCAAAAGTAGTAGTGTATGGAATTTTTCCGCCAATGGTCATACCTGCAGCGATACCAATCATATTGGCTTCAGCAATACCTACTTGAACAAAACGAGTAGGGAAATCTTTAATAAATGGGCCTAATTTTAACGACCCAGCTAAATCAGCAGTAAGCACCACTACATTGGGATTTTCTTTTCCTATTTCATGAATGCCTTCACCAAATCCACCCCTTGTCTCTTTTTCGTTAAGAACTTGTATATCTTTTAGTTTCATGGTAATAATTTATGCTAAACTGCTGCAAAGTAAAGTGTTTTTTATATGGTTTCCACTACATTTCCTGTTCTTTTGAGAACACCCCAATGTTGCAATTCGCCCTTGATAGCTTTCCGCATAGTTCTAAATAAAACTACCAATAAAAGCCATCTATATATTACTCGTTGAGGAATTAGCCAAAGCAGTTTCCATAAAGGTTCTTTCTCAAAAATGAATGCAATGGCAGCAACAAGTATATCAACCGTCATAAATAAAGCGTAGTAAACGCCAATTTCACTAGCGCTTCCAGTAAGCAAACCGATGATCATTAATAGATCAGCAAATGGAGAAAATAAAGGAATGATGTATTTAAATAGTAAGATATCGGGCAATACAATAAATCCGAGTACTTTATAATTCACGTTAAATAAAGCGTCTCTGTTTTTCCAAAATGTTTGCATTACTCCGAAGGTCCACCTAAAACGTTGCTTCATAAATTGTTGTAATGATTCAGGAGCTTCCGTCATTGCTATAGCACTGTTCTCATTTTTAATAATATACCCGAAACGAAGAATGCGCATAGTTAAGTCTGCATCTTCTGCTAAAGTATCAGAAGTAAATCCTCCAGCATCTTCAATTGCTTTTTTACTAAAAGCACCAATAGCACCAGGCACAACAGCAATTCCATTAAAATAACCAAAAGCTTTTCTATCAATATTTTGACTAGTAGTATACTCAATACTTTGCCAACGAGTAATCCAATTATTTTCATTACCAACTTTTACATTTCCGGCAATAGCACCAACTTTAGCATTATTAAAATGCTGCATAAGTTTACCAACAGCATCGGGTTTTAGTTTTGTATCTGCATCAATGCAAACAACATAGTTGGCTGTAGTATAGTTGATGCCATAGTTTAGTGCAGAAGCTTTTCCTCCATTGGGTTTATTAAGAATAGTAATAATAGTATTTGATTGATAGGCTTCAGTAACGTTGATAAGTGTATTATCTTTGCTTCCATCGTTGACAAAAATGATATTGAAGTTTGGATAGTCGCACTTTAATAAATTTTGCAAAGAACTTACAGCATTTACTTCCTCATTGTATGCTGGTACTATAATTGAAACAAGCGGATATTCGTTTTTTTGAAAAAAGCTATCTTGTTTTTCTTTTTTACGTTGAAGCAATGAAAAAATAAGCGTAAATAATAAACGAATGGTTCCTAAAACAAGGAATAAAACAAAAAGGGCGTAAAAAACTTTATTGATATAATAGCCAGCTTCTGCTAAAAAATAATTGAACTGTAAAATATAGTTCCCTTTATAATTAGGAACAGGAGGCATTACTTCATTCCTTGTTTTGCCCATTAAATCGGCTACTGTGGTAAAACGGTAACCTGCTTTATGAAAGTATTCTATAATTTTTGGTAATGCTTCTACAGTAGCACTTCTATCTCCACCAGCATCATGCAATAAAATAATATTGCCTAAATCTTTCATTCTAACTACTCTGTTAAAAATAGTGTCTGCATTAAAATTGGGCATCTCTCCAGCTTGCCAATCTTCGGGGTCAATATTTTCTCCGATGGTTAAATAGTTTTTTGTTCTTGCTAAAGCAACAGGAACTAATTCTTCCATTTTTTCTGGGTGACTATCCGCATTGAAGGGTGCACGAAACATAATAGTACTCCTACCTGTAATAGCTTCAATTAGTAAACGAGTTGCATCCATTTCTAATAAAGCACGCTGTTTACTTACAGTAGCCATATTAGGATGAGTAAAAGTATGGTTACCTATTTCATGTCCCTCATTAAAAATTCTTTTTACAAGTGGAATGTTTTTTTCGGCTTCAAGCCCAACAATAAAAAAATTAGCTACTACTTTATACTTTGCAAGTATGTCTAAAATTTGTTTAGTGTATAAAGGATCAGGGCCATCATCAAAAGTTAATACTAATTTTTTTTCAGTAGTACTTCCAATTTGTTTTACTACAAACATAGAAGGAAGCGTATCATAATACTGTTCACTAATAAGCATCCATGATGTATCTAACTCTGTTCTAATTTTACCTGGGGTAGGAGAAGATAAAACATCTAATATTTCACCATC
>JAYVRC010000180.1:0-2387 GCA_043776615.1 Sphingobacteriia bacterium | reverse complement strand
AGTGCCATTGATGCTGAAGTTTTATAAGCATTAATTAAACCTGGAACACCTAATAAACTCCCCCCAAAATATCTAACTACTATTACTAAAACATTAGTTAAATTTTTAGATTCAATTGCATTTAATATTGGTTTACCAGCAGCACCTGAAGGTTCTCCAGCATCTGATGATCTAAAATTATTATTATCTAATCCAATTTTATAGGCAAAACAATAATGCGATGCTTTAGGGTGCAAATCTTTTGTTTTTTGTAAAGCAAGTTTAAATTCTTCTTTATTATTCATAGGATAAGATAAAGCAATAAACCTACTGCCTCTATCTTTGAATTCTGCAGTTCCTTGTTTAGCAACTGTAAAATAATAATCTGCTTGTTCTTCTATCATAAAAATTTAATGAACGCAAAAATGAATTGGATTAGGCAATAAAAAAACCTAATATTATTTAATATAAAAACTTTACCTTTGTGCATCAACGCTGTGCATTAGTAATGTGCGGCGTTGTATTTTTATATCCTCTGTAATAACAAAAAAAGTATGTATGAGTGAATATGTAACACAAGAAACTTTCAATAAAATGCGTGAAGAACTTCAGAAGATGAAAGGTATTGATAGACCTGCAGCTTCAAAAGCTATTGCTGAAGCACGTGAAAAAGGAGATTTAAGAGAGAATGCTGAATATGATGCTGCTAAAGAAGCACAAGGCATGCTTGAAGCAAGAATTAAACAATTAGAAGGTGTAATTGCAACAGCTAAAATTGTAGATCCAAAAACTATTGATACGAGTAAAGTAACCATTCTTACAAAAGTTACAATTACCAATATGGCTAATAAAAAATCTGTAACTTATCAAATAGTTGGAGAGAAAGAAGCTGATTTAAAAGAAAAAAAAATATCTGCTTCATCTCCAATTGGTAAAGGGTTATTAGGTAAAGCTAAAGGTGAAATTGCTGAAGTTAATGCACCAAACGGAATTTTGAAATTTAAAATTGAAGATATTTCTATCTAAATGACCCTATTTTCTAAAATAATTCATGGAGAAATTCCAAGTTATAAAATAGCTGAAAATGATAAGTTTTATGCTTTTTTGGATATTTTTCCTTTGCAAAAGGGTCATACTTTAGTAGTGCCTAAAGTTGTGATTGATAAATTTTTTGATCTATCACCCGACTTATTAAGTGAAATTCTAATATTTGCTCAACCCATTGCAAAAGCTATTGAAAGGGCTTTTCCATGTAATAGAGTTAATATAATAACTGTTGGCTTAGAAGTGCCTCATGCTCACATACATCTTATTCCCATTAATCAAACTTCAGATATGGATTTTTCAAATCCTAAGCTTCGGTTTACACCAGAAGAGTTTTCTGCTATTCAAACTGCAATTTGTACGAATTTACAAAATAGGTAAAAAATTGTTTGTTTTACAATAAATCTTATTACATTCGCATTGCCATTACAAGTTGTTCCAGGTTTTTAGGTGTTTTTTGTAAATACTGATTAACTATATGGTTGCTGTATTGGATAATTTTTAACTTTTAATCATTTACAAAATGAACATTTACGTTGGTAACCTAAGTTGGAACATGACCAATGAGGACTTAAACAATTTATTTACTCCACATGGTGAAGTAATTTCTGCAAAAATTGTTACAGACAAATTTAAAAACGATCGTAGCAAAGGCTTCGGTTTTGTTGAAATGAGCGATGAAGATGGCAAAGCCGCTATCGCTGCATTAAACGAAACTGAGCATGATGGTCGTAAAATTGTAGTTAACGAATCTCAACCTCGTCCAGAAGGTGAACGTCGTAGTGGCGGAAACCGTGGTGGTGGTTTTGGTGGAAATCGTGGAGGCGGTGGATATGGTGGTGGAAATCGCGGAGGCGGTGGATACGGTGGTGGAAATCGCGGAGGCGGTGGAAACTCTGGTGGAAACAGCGGTGGCGGTGGATATAACAGATATTAATCTCATCCATAAATAAAGCTTTAAGGCTGTCTCAAAAAGACAGCCTTTTTTTATGTGCTGAATTTTAAAATTGAGGTTGTTAATTTGTAATGAATTAGAAAGTATGGAAATTTTTAATAATATTTCACTTAAGCCTTATAACAGTTTTGGTATTCAAGTTAATGCAAAACATTTTGTTGATTTAAGCACAACAGAAGAAATCTCTGAAACTTTAACTTATATTCAAAAAAAGCATGTTCCCTTTTTAATAATTGGAGGTGGAAGTAATATTTTATTTACAAAGGATTTTGATGGAATGATAATAAAAAACAATATAAAATCGATTGAGTTGTTAAAAGAAGAAGATGAATTTTATTTTGTAAAAGCTGCTGCAGGAGAAACCTGGCATGATTTGGTTTTATATTGTATTGAGCATAATTTTTCCGGA
>JAYVRC010000179.1:0-2389 GCA_043776615.1 Sphingobacteriia bacterium | reverse complement strand
TAATCATTAAGTGCTTATATTCGTAAAAATTAGTTTGCGTATGGGTTCTTCTTCGCTCATTGTACTGATTATCGCTGCGATTGCTTTTTCTGGCATTGCTATACTTATTTCAAAATTAATTATTAAACCTTCTACCAACCCTCAAAAAGGAGAATCTTATGAATGTGGTATACCAACTGAAGGTAAAACTTGGGTGCAATTAAATGTGGGCTATTATTTGTTTGCTTTGATTTTTCTATTATTTGATGTTGAACTTATTTTTTTATACCCTTGGGCTGTGGTTGCTAAAAGTGTTGGATGGCTTGCTTTTTTAGAAATTGTTATTTTCTTTTTTATTCTTTTCATAGGATTTCTATACGCGCACAAAAAAGGTGCGTTAAAATGGATTTAATATTTTTTAGCAATGACGCAACAAAATAAAACTGCTATCGATTTCCCAGGACAAGTTCACGAATTACCCGGAGGTGGTGTAGTGCTAAGCAAATTAGATGATATTATCAATTGGGCAAGGTCTAATTCACTTTGGCCATTAACTTTTGCAACAAGTTGTTGTGGTATCGAATATATGTCTGTTGCAGGTGCTAAATACGATTTCTCCCGTTTTGGTTTTGAAGTTGCAAGGGCTTCACCTCGTCAGGCAGATGTTATTATTATTGCTGGGACTATTGTGAATAAGATGGCACCCGTTTTAAAAAGATTGTATGATCAAATGGCCGACCCTAAATATGTAATTGCAATGGGTGCATGCGCTATAAGTGGAGGTCCTTTTTTTTATAATACCTATTCTGTAATAAAAGGAGCAGATCATGTTATTCCTGTTGATGTATATGTTGCTGGTTGTCCGCCTAGACCTGAAGCGTTAATTCATGCATTAATGTCGTTGCAACAGAAAATTAAAACTGGTTTAACAAGAGCACAAATTAGAGAAGCGGGTAACTCATAAATAGAAATAGTAGTTATATCGATGGAAATAGAAGCATTTAAAAATAATATTACAACATTCAATTCTACTGCGTCTTTTGATGAAACAGGAGAATGGTTGAATATTAAGGTTGAAGCGAATGATTGGCTTAAACTTGCACATCATTTGCGAACTGATATCGATTTTAATTTTAATTATTTGTTTTGCCTTACTTGTATCGACTGGAAGACCCATTTAACGATGGTATATCATTTATCATCTACAAAATACAGACATAATATTGTTATTAAAGTTGATTTAGATATCCAACAACCCGAGATTGAGTCTGTTGCAGCTATTTGGAGAACAGCCAATTTTCATGAAAGAGAGGTATATGAATTATTTGGAGTTAATTTTTTAAATCATCCCGACCTGAGGTTATTAATATTGCCAGATGGATGGGAAGGCAAAAACCCATTAAGAAAAATTTTTGAAGATCCTATTAATATGATCAAATTGTAATATGGTTGAAGAATTAGGTAGAACAGCTGAAGGCGATTTAATAATTAATGTGGGACCTCAACATCCTGCAACTCATGGAGTTTTACATTTAGTAATTACACTGAATGGGGAGACTATAAAAAATGTTGAACCACACTTGGGCTTCATTCATCGATCTATCGAAAAAATGTGTGAAAGCCTTACATATCGGCAATTCATCTATGTTACTAGTAGAATGGATTATCTTTCTTCCCATATCAATAATCATGGGTGCGCGCTTTGTGTTGAGAAAGGAATGCAAATTGAAATTCCTCCACGTGCCCAGGTAATTAGGGTTTTAATGGATGAGTTAACAAGAATTGCTTCTCATGAACTTTGGTGGGGTGCAATGGCAATGGATCTTGGTGCATTTACTCCTTTCTTTCATGCATTTAGAGAGAGAGAGAGTATTAACGATATTATGGAGGAGACTTGTGGGGCAAGACTTACCATGAATTATATAGTGCCTGGCGGAGTAATGCAGGACATTCATCCAAATTTTCAACAAAGAGTTAAAACTTTTATTCAACTATATAAAAGTAAAATTCATGAGTATGATGAAATGGTAACTGGTAATATTATTTTTCAAAATCGAATGAAAAATATAGGTTATTTATCTCCTGAAGATGCTATTTCATTTGGATGTACTGGTCCAACAGCCAGGGGAAGTGGAGTAAGTTCTGACATTAGAAAAATATATCCATACGAAATTTATGATCAAATTCAATTTGATGAAATACTTGAAACAGGTGGCGATTCCTTTTCGAGGTATTTAGTTCGTATCAGAGAAATGCAACAATCAATTCGAATTATTGAGCAATTAATCGATAATATTCCTGAAGGAGATTTTCAGGCTAAAACAAAAGCGGTTTTAAAATTGCCCAAAGGAGAATTTTATACAAGAGTTGAAACTGCTAGAGGCGAATTGGGAGTTTATATTGTGAGTGA